>DASWER010000102.1:0-2413 GCA_036394655.1 Burkholderiales bacterium | reverse complement strand
CGCTCTCCTACCTCTCGGTGAAGCTCATCGAGAGCCATTACGAGAACAACTACGGCGGGGCGCTGCGGCGGCTGAACGCCATCACCGAGCAGCTCGAGTCGCTGGATTTCGCGAACACCCCCGGCCATGTGCTGAACGGGCTCAAGCGCGAGGAGCTCGTCGCGCTCAACTCCACGCTGCTGCACGAGCTCTACTTCGCCAGCATGGGCGGCGACGGCCAGACGACGAAGGCGATGAGCGAAATCCTCGCGCGCGACTTCGGCTCGCTCGATCGCTGGCGCGCGGAATTCAGGGCGATGGGATACGCGCTCGGCGGCGGCTCGGGCTGGGTGCTGCTCACCTATATCCCGCGCGACGGCCGCCTCATCAACCAGTACGCCGCCGAGCACTCGCAGTGCGTCGCGAGCGGCGTGCCGATCCTGGCGCTCGACATGTACGAGCACGCCTACCACATGGACTTCGGCGCCAACGCCAGGGCGTACGTCGATACGTTCCTGCGCAACGTGGACTGGCCGGCGCTCGAGCTGCGCTACGAAGACGCGGCTAAAGTTCCCGAGCCGCGGCTGCTCGAACAGCCGGAGTTCGGCGACGTCCAGGGGGTCGGCGTGGAGGAAGTGAAAGAGATGATGGCCGCCGGCAAGCCCGTCCAGGTCATCGACGTGCGCCCGCGGGCGGCCGTCACGCGCGGGCAGGATATCGCGGAGGGTGTTCGCTGGCGGGATCCCGAGCAGCTGCAGCAGTGGATCGGCGAGCTCTCGAAATCAGAACCGGTGGTCGTCTACTGCGCGTACGGATTCCACGTCGGCTGCAAGACGGCGATCAAGCTGCGCGAGGCCGGCTTCGACGCGAAGTACATGAACAGCGGCCACTCCGGCTGGAAGGCGATCGGCGCAGCGCTGAAGCTGCAGCCATGACGGAAACCCTGCTGCTCTCGCGCACCGACGTCGAGCCCACGGCACAGCGCTACTTCATCACGCGCGAAATGGTGCGGCCGGGAACGTTCATCGCCGCTGTCGGCGCGGATAACGAGAACAAGCAGGAAATCGATCCGCGGCTCCTCGCCGCGGCCACGGTGGTGACCGACCTGACCGAGCAGGCCAGCAAGATCGGCGACCTGCACCATGCCATCGTTGCCGGTACGATGTCGCGCGACGCAGTGCACGCCGAGCTCGGCGAGATCGTCGCCGGTCGCAAGCGTGCGCGCGCGAGCGCGGAGGAGACCATTGTTTTCGACTCGACCGGAACCGGATTGCAGGACGTCGCGGCGGCGATCGCGGTCTATCGCCGGGCGATGGACGAGGAGGCGGGCAGCCGTTTCGTGCTCTGAGACGTGATCAACCGCATCCTTCTCGGCCGCACCCTGCGCTCCTTCGCCGACGGCTTCATCGCGATCGTGCTGCCGGCGTACCTGCTCGCGCTCGGCATGGGTCAGCTCGAGGTGGGCTTCATCAGCACCGCGACGCTGCTCGGTTCGGCCTCGATGACGCTCGCGGTCGGCCGCTGGGGCCATCGCTTCTCGATCCGGCGGCTGCTGCTCACGGCAGCGATGCTGATGGCGGCGACCGGTGTGGCGTTCGCCGGGTGCTCGGCATTCTGGCCGTTACTCGTCGTGGCGTTCTTCGGCACGCTGAACCCGTCGAGCGGCGATGCGAGCGTGTTCATGCCGCTCGATCACACGATGCTCGCGACGGCGAGCGATCGGACCGGCGTGTTCGCTCGCTACAGTTTTCTAGGCACCATTTCCGGCGCGGTAGGCGCCCTCGCCGCCGGCCTGCCGGAATGGCTCGGCGCACGCCTGTCGATGCTCGAGGCGCTGCGGCTCATGTTCGTGCTCTACGCCGCGGTCGGGGTGGCGGTCTGGCTGCTCTACCTGCGCTTGCCCGAGGCGCATGCGGGCGAGCAGAGGCCGTCGGTGCCGCTCGGGCCCTCGCGCGGCATCGTCTGGCGCCTCGCCGCGCTCTTCAGCGTCGACTCGTTCGCCGGCGGCCTGGTGCTGAACTCGCTCCTGGCGCTGTGGCTCTTCGAGCGCTACGGCATGTCGCTCGCCGCGGCGGGAGCGTTCTTCTTCTGGACGGGACTCCTCGCGGCATGCTCGCAGCTCGCCGCGGGCCCGCTCGCGCGGCGCATCGGCATGATCAACACCATGGTGTTCACGCACATCCCCTCGAGCCTGTGCCTGATCGGCGCGGCGCTTGCCAGCAGTTTCGAGCTGACGCTGGCGCTGCTGCTCGCGAGGAGCCTGCTCTCGCAGATGGACGTGCCGGCGCGCGGAGCTTTCGTCATGAGCGTCGTCACTCCCGCCGAGCGGCCCGCAGCGGCCAGCTTTACGGCGGTGCCGCGCAGCCTGGCCGCAGCGGTGAGCCCGTCGCTGACAGGCGCGATGTTTGCAGCCGGCGCGATGGTGGCGCCGCTC
>DASWER010000101.1:0-14632 GCA_036394655.1 Burkholderiales bacterium | reverse complement strand
CGTCCTCCTCGGCCAGCATCTTGATGAGCGACTTCTTCTCCGCCGGCGGCGGCGGCGCGGGGCGCGCCTTCTCGGGGAACACCACCTGCACCTCGAATTCGCCCATCTCGAAGCTGTCGCCGGACTTGAGCGTGAGGCGCGTGCCCGGGCCGTAGCGGCGGCCCTTGACCATCACCGGGTTCACCTTCGAGACCACCGACATCCAGTAGGTGCCGTCTTCCTCCTCGAGCTCGACGTGCACGCGCGAGATGTGCTTGTGCGGATCGTCGAGCGCCATCGTGCAGGTCGCGTCGCGACCGATGGTGACCGGCAGCGCGTCGAAATCGCGCGACTGGAAAAGCGTCGGCCGCCCGCCGTGCTTGGTGAAGATCTTGACGGTGACAGCCATCGGCTAGGCAGCGGCCCCGCTGCGCGTGTCGCGCCGGCCCCAGCCGCGCTCGACCCAGCGCCCGTCCATCATGGCGCAGTACTGTTCCGCGGGCGGCAGCGCTTCGCAAAGCAGCAGGCAGCGCCCGAAGAGCTCCGACTCCTCGGCAAGCCACACCGCTGCCGGTTCGGCCAGCCGCCCGCCGAGCTCGTGCACCTCGGGTGCGGGAGCTTGGCCGGAGCGCGCGCCGAGCGGTACCCAGAGCATCTGGGGTTTCGCGCCGCGGATCGGCACGGTGTCGTCCCTGCCCTCGGGCAGCCGCAGCCATTCGGTGCGGAACGGCTTCTGCACGATGGCGGCGTCGATCGCGGCCGAATCGGCGGCGGGCGCAATCGCCGAAAGCGCAATCGCCTCGATCTGGTCGAACCAGGATTCGGCGGCGAACAGGGTAGCGATCAGATCAAGGCTCGCGGAGGGCAGCGCGCTCGCCACGGCGAGCGGGAAGTACCGCCCCACCGCGTCGACGCTCGGCACCATGATTCCGCCCCAGGCATTGGCCGTGAGCATTCCCGGCGACAGCACGAAGCGCCAGATCGGCATCGAAAGGAAGGTGTCGCGCCAGCGCGCACCCAGGCGCTCGCGGCTGCCGGCGATCGCTGCTTGCAGCCAGCGGTCCCAGGCCTCGCTGAACGACGTGGGCATGCGCCGTGCGATGAAATCGCCGGTGCCGGGGATCTTGCCGTACCAGCCGGCGGAGAAGCTTTCCTGCGACGCGCTGCCTGCCGTCATCATCATCTTTTCTTGCCGGTTAGCGCATCGTCGCGGCCCCGCGGCAGGGTGAGCGGCCGCTCGGCCAGGGCTTCGCGCAGATGCGTGTCGAGATCGGCTTTTGCGCTTTGCGGAAGCTTCCACACCTGCGCCGCGGCCTGCGCGATGGTTTGCGGGTCGCGTCGCGCTTCGTCATGCAGGCTCAGGTAGCCCTCGAGCACGCTGGCGTCCGCGCCGGCGCGCAATGCATCCTCCAGCGACACGGCGAGGTGCGCGAGCAGTCCGTCGCGCAGCGCATTGCGATAGGCGCGCGTGGCCTGGGCGCCGAGCTTGTCGCCCTGGTAGAACCCAGCGCGCAGCATCCCGGAATCGCCGCCGCGGGCAGCGCCACGCAGCTCGCGCAGGCGGTTGAGAACCGCGATCAGCTTGGCTTCTTCGCCGGCGCGCACCGCCGGCAGCGCTTCGAGGTCGCGCTTCGCCTCGTCGGTCTTCGCTTCGGCAGCAGCGATCAGGCTGCGATTGCCGAGGAAGCTCGCCGTCCAAAGCAGCGCACAGGCGATCGTCACGGCAGCGAAAACGGCATAGGCCGCGATGCGCGCGACGCGCCGGCCGCGCTCTGCAGCGACATTGAGGCCGGCGAGCCCCGATTCGCCGAAGATCACCTCGTGCAGCAGGCGCTTGAGGAAAAAGCTCTTGCCGGCGCCGGCGGCAGGCGGCTGGACTTTGCGCTCGAGGTTGAAGCTGCGCGCGAGCGTGCCGAGCACCCGATCGATCGGGCTGCCTTCCTGGGTGCCGCTGGTGAAATAGACGCCGCGCACGAACGGCGCTTCGCCGACCCAGGCGCCGCCGAAGGCGCCGTCGAGAAATTTCGCGATCAGCGGACCGGCGACGCGGAATTGCTGCGGAAAGCGATAGATCGAGGCGCGCTTCTGCAAGTCGCGCGTTTCCTGCATGCGCTCGGGAAGCAGCGTGTAAAGGCGCCGCTCGAGGTGCGCGAACTCTTCCTTGAAGCGCTCGCCCAGGCCGCGCGCCTGCTCGGTGGAGTCGAAAGTCGTTCCCCAGACCTGCGCGCGGCGCTTGGCGTCGAATTCGGAGAAGAACTCGTTGAACCCGGCAAGCAGGTCGGTCTTGGTCACCATCAGGTAGATCGGCAGGCGCACGCCCAGCCGGCCATAGAGCTCGCGCACCCGGTCGCGTACATGTTTCGCGTAGCGCGTGAGCTCTTCCTCGTTCCAGTGCACCAGGTCGGCGATGCTGAGCGTGATGATCACGCCGTTCAGCGGCTGGCGCTGCCGGAAGCGCTTGAGCAAATCGAGGAACCCGAGCCAGGCCGCCGCATCGGCCTGGTGATCGCTTTCCTGCGTGGTATAGCGTCCCGCGGTGTCGACCAGCACCGACTGGTCCGTGAACCACCAGTCGCAGTTGCGGGTGCCGCCCACACCCTGCAGCGCCTGCTCTCCCGCGCGCGGATCGCCGAGCGGGAAGCGCAGTCCGGCATTGAGCAGCGCGGTGGTCTTGCCCGAGCCCGGAGCACCGATGAACATGTACCAGGGCAGCTGCGATACGGTGCGCCGCTCACCCTCGGGAGTACGAAAGCGCGCGTTGCGCAGCACGCCGAGAGCGTCTTGGAAGCGCTTGCGGAGCACCTGCAGCTCCGCAGCGGCGCGCTCGGCTGAATCGGCATCCATCGAGCCGCCGACCAGGCCTTCGAGCAGGCGCGCGTTCTCCTGGGCTGCCTTGCGCGCGCGCCAGAACTCCCATGCCAGGCAGATCGCGCCGACGATGGCGATCAGCACGATGCGCTCGAGCGCGCCTTCCAGCGGCCGATAGCCGCCGAGCACCAGCATGTCGCCAGCGAACCAGACCGCCGCCGAAAATGCGAGCCAGGCGCCGCCGCCGACGATCCAGCGCAGGTTCATGAGCCGCTCCTCAGGATGATGGCGACGCGGCGGTTCTTGGCGCGGTTCGCCGCGCTGTCGTTCGGCACCAGCGGCTCCGAATCCGCCACGCCCTCGGCGCGCAGTCGTGCCGGATCTTTCATGTCGGCCGCCATCAGACCCACCACGGAGCGCGCACGCTCGGTGGACAGCTCCCAGTTCGACGGAAACCGCGCGGTGCGGATCGGCTGGTCATCGGTATGCCCAGTGACCAGGACGGCGCCCGGCACCTTGTCGAGCGCTTCGGCGACGCGCTGAATCACCGGCTGAACCTTGGCATCGGGCCGTGTGCTGCCGGGGGCGAAGAGCTGGTCGCCTTTCAGCAAAATGAGCGTGCCCTCGCCGATGGCAGAGACCTCGACATCCGGACCCGCGAGCGATTTCGCGAGCTGCTCGTTCAGCGGCAGGACGCCGGGCTTCGGCGCCACTTTCGGCGCAGCCGCCATCGCGGCGAGCGGCGGCAGCTTCAGCCGCGCGAGCTCGCGCGCCACCGGGTCAGAACGCGCGCCCAGCAGAACGCTGTAGCCGAAATAGAGTACGGCAAGCACCAGCGCACAAGCCGACGCCGCACCCCAGATCGCGAGCGCACCGGGCACGCGGCGCGCGCGCACCTCGGCGCCGCGCCAGCGTGCCGAGAGCTCGGTCGACTTCTTGCCCTGGCGCTGCTCGATCAGCTCGTACAGGCGCGTGCGCGCCTGGGTGAGCGCCTGGCGTCCGCCTTCGCCGCTGCGATAGCGGCCCTCGAAGCCGAGTGCCAGGCAGACATAGAAGAATTCGAGCAATTCGACATGGCGCTCGGGCGTGGCGAGCATTTCGTCGAGCAGCGTGAAGAATTTTTCGCCGCCATCGTCTTCGCCCTGGATCTCGGCGAGCAGCCCCTTGCCGGCCCACTCCCGGCCCCACGGCGTCGCCGCCGCGGAATCATCGAGCAGCGCGCAGAGCGCGAAGCGCGCGGTCTGCATCTGATCGTCGGGAATGCCGGCGGCGATCGCGCTGCGCTCGAAGCCGTCGATCTGCTCGCGCAGGCGTGCGCGCAATGCTGCGGGATCCGGATGGCGCAACGCGTGCCGGATCTGCGGCACGGCGGCGAGGATCGGATTGGCAGCTTCGACTAACGGATTCAGGCCGCCCAGCGCGGCGAGATCGGCGGCCGCGGCATGGCGCTCGATCGAGGGCGCGAACGCGCTGCGTTTTCGGCCCGGGGTCGGAAGAACTACGGTTGCATCGGCGTCGTCGTCGGCCTGCTGAGCGGGCTCGCTCATGCTTCCCCCCAGAAGTTGTGCGTCCGTCGCTGCCTCAGCCTGCAGCGCGGTTACCCAATTCTAATTATTTACGGGCGGACTGGAGCGGAAGGCGATACGAGCGCGACTAGCGGCTCTTTTGCATCGGCACATCGCAGCCGAGGACTCGGGCAGCGTTGTACCACTTCAGGGATTCGGCGTAATCGCGCGAAATGCCGATCAGGCCCTTGTCATAAATATCCCCTAGACGCTTCGCGGCGTCGCAGTTTCCGCTGCGCGCGGCGGTGATGTACGCCTTGACCGCTTCCTTACCCTTGCCCTCGCCTTCGAGGCCCTGGGCGACCTGGAAAGAGCCACCGGTCGGCGCCGCGCTGCCCCCCGGCTGTGGCTGCGGTTGCTTCTGCAACGCCGCCACGCGGGCGAGCTCGGCCTTCTCCGTCGCGGCCTTGGCATCGGCCATGGCCCTCTCCGCCTGCGCCTTCTCGGCGGCGATGCGCGCGCGCTCGGCATCCAGCGCCGCCTTCTCCGCCGCGAACTTGTCCGACGTGGCCCGCTCGGCCGCCGCACGCTCGGCGGCAGCACGGGCCTCGGCCTGCTTCTGCGCTTCCTGCTTCTTCGCTTCGTCGGCCCTCGCGAGCTTGTCCTTCTCGGCAGTCTTGCTCGTATCCTTGGCCTTGGCGTCGTCGCGCGTCTTCTCGGCGGCGACCCTCTCCTTCTCGGCACTCTTGGCCGCGTCCCCTTGCTTCTTCGCTTCCGCCTCGGCTTTCACTCGCGCCTCGGCGAGCTCCTTCTGCTTGGCGAGGTCGCCGGACTTCTTCGCTTCGGCCTCGGCCGCGCGCACCTTCTCGAGCGCGATGCGCGCCTGCTCTTCCTTCTGCTTCGCGTCCTCGGCCTCTTTGGTCTTCTTCTCCGCCTCTTCGACGCGCCTCTGCATCGCCGCGATCTGTTGCTTGGTTTGCTCATCGCTGCCGCCGAAGAAGAAGATCCCCGCGCCAGCGACGGCAAGCACGATCGCACCCACGATCGCTGCCAGCTTGACCGCCTGCTTCTTGCCCCCCGGCTTGGATTCGGCTTCCTCGACCCGCTTCTTCAGCTCCGCTTCGCGCTTGGCGAACTCGGCCTTCGCCTTGGCTTCCTGTTCGGCGCGCGCCTTAAGGTCCGACTCGCGCTTGGCTTTCTCTTCGGCTTCGCGCTTGGCACGCGCATCGGTTTCGGCTTTCGCCTTCGCCGCGGCCTCGGCTCTCTCCTTGGCCTCGGCATCGGCGCGCGCCTTCGCTTCGACCTGGCGCTTGGCTTCGGCTTCGGTCTCGCGCTTCTTGTACTCGGCCTCTTTCCGGGCCATCTCGGCGGCGGCTTCCTGCTTCGCCCTTTCGACCGCCTCTTTGCGCGCCTTCTCTTCGGCCTCGGCGCGCGCCTTGGCATCCATGCCGAGCTTCGCCTGGGCTTCGGCCTCGCGTTTCTTGAATTCCGCTTCGCGTTTGGCAAACTCGGCCGCGGCTTCCTGCTTTGCCTTCTCGGCAGCGGCGGCGGCTTCCTGCCGGGCCTTCTCGGCCTCCTGGCGCGCTTTCTCGGCTTCCTGCTTCGCGCGCGCCTGAGACTCGGCCTCGCGCTTCTTGTACTCCTCCTCCTTCTTGGCCATCTCGGCCTCGAGGCGGGCCTTCTCGGCTTCGAGCTTCGACTGGGCCTCGGCTTCGCGCCGCGCCGCCTCTTCGGCTTCCTTCTTCTCCTGCTCCTTCGCCTTGGCGCTCGACTCCTCGAGCGGCACGCCCCGCAGCTTGGAGATCTTGCGCTTGGCGAGCGCGGCGTAGATGCCGGTCGGGAACTGCTGGACGTAGAGGTCGAAGTCGTCCGGATCGTTGCCGTCCTTGATGGCGCGCCAGAATTCGAGCTCGACCTCCTGATTGCTGCCGGCCTGCGTGCCGGTGCTCGCCGTGCGCGACGATTCCTGCGCCGGCGCCTTGGCCACTGCGGGTGCGGGCTTCGCCAAGGCGGCGAACTCACCGGTCATCGCCCCGGCGACGGTCTTGTCCGAATCGTCCTCTTCGGCCTTGCCTTCGAGTGCGCGGCGCAGCGCAACCGCGAGGTCGCGTGCGGACTGGTAGCGCGTGTCGGGATTCTTCGCGAGCGCCTTGTTGACGACAGCGTCGAACAGCGGCGTGATCGCGTTATTGAGCGATGAGGGAAGCGGCGGCTCCTCCTGGATGATCTTCTTGGCGATGGTCCAGGCGCCGCTGCCGGTGAACGGTTTCTCGCCGCACAGGAACTGATACAGGATGATGCCGGCGGAGAACACGTCGCTGCGCTTGTCGATGTTGCCGCCGGTGATCTGCTCGGGCGACATGTACGCGGGCGTGCCGACCATCGTGCCCGCCTGGGTGCGCTCCACCGAGGTCTTGTCCGAATCCTGCACCCGCGCCACGCCGAAGTCGGTGAGCTTAGTGCGCGCCTGCGCATCGAGCATCACGTTCGCCGGCTTGATGTCACGGTGAATGATGCCGGCGTTGTGCGCGAAGTCGAGCGCGTCGCACAGCTCGGCCATGATGCGCACCGCTTCCTTCAGATCGAAGCGCTCGTTCGCGTCGAAGAAGGTCTTGAGTTCCTTGCCCTTGATGAACTCCATGACGAGGTAGGCGATGTCGCCCTCCTCGCCGAAGTCGTACACCTGCACGATGTTCGGGTGATTGAGCCGCGCGACGGCCTGGGCCTCGCGCACGAACCGCATCGAGTAATCCTTGGCCGTGTCCTCGTCGAGGTGGCTCTTCAGGATGGTCTTGATCGCGACGCGCCGGCCCAGGCGGGGGTCGATGCCTTCGTAGACAACGCCCATGGCGCCTTTACCGAGCGTGCGCTCGATGTTATAGCGACCTAGGGTCTTCAGTTCAGGGGCCGGGGCGGCTGCCATGACTAAGGACTTGCTGTATCCCCTTGTTCGTAGTGCGCAATTATGGTCGGCGTGTCGTGCTGCGACAAGGCAATACGTCGCGGCAAATCGACCGCCTGTCACCGTCCGGTGGCAGAGCCAAGCGCTTGCGGAAATCGCGCGGCTAACTGCCCCCGCCCTCACAACCGCCAGTCTAGCGAAGTGCGCAGGTCCAAGGGTGCTGCAACATGCTCACCGTTGTTGTGAACGGTTACCGCGCGTCTCTTCCACCCGGTGCCGCCGCCGCATTCGCCGGCACCAGTGTAAATGGCTGTTATGGCTTGGTTTTTCCTTCCTGACCTGCGCGCTGCATCGACTGATACAGCCTAAGTGGGAGGGAACCCACTTTCGCCGCCCTTACGAAATCTCACTCACAGAAGAACTCGACCACGTCGGTCGCGGTGGCTCGCGATTGGCCGAAGGCGATCCAGCCGTGTCCGCGCAGCGTGAACTCCTCGCGGCGCAGAACGATCTCCTTATCGCCCTCGATGGTGATGAAGGTGCCGTTCGCGCTGTGATCGGTGAGGATGTACTTGTCGAGGCGGCGCTCGATCTTGCCGTGGGCGCGCGATGCCATGCGCTCCTTGATGACGAGGTCGGCCGAAGCATCGCGACCGAGCGCGACTCCGGGCCGCTCGGAGGAAAGAATCACCTCGGCGCCCTGCACCATCAGGCGCAGCTTCGCGTTCTTCGGCTTGTAGACCGACTTTTGCGAGGCCAGCGTCGTCATGTCCTCGCTCTGCTGCCAGATGAGCTCGTAGACCTGGATCTCCTGCGCCTTGCCTTTGACCTGGATGGTGGTGATGGCGCGCGTGGCGGCCTTCAGCATCGGCGACATCAGCATCACCGTGTCGCGCGCAGTGATGATTTGTCCCTTGGTCGCAACGCCGGCAAGTCGCGCGGCCAGGTTGACGGCATCGCCGAACACGTCACCGTCGCGCTCGACCACGGGTCCGTGGTTGAAGCCGATGCGAATGCCGATCTGCGTGTTGCCCACCGGCGGCATCTCGGAGATCGCGGATTGCATCTCGATCGCCGCGTCGGCGGCCTGGTCCGCGTTGGCGAAGGCGGACATCACCTCGTCGCCGATCGTCTTGATAACCCGTCCCTTGGCGTTGACGGTCTTCTCGCGCATCAGGTTGACGCACTTCTCTATGGCGGCGTGCGCAATGGCGTCACCCGCCGTCTCGTAAAGCTTGGTGCTGCCGCTGACATCAGCGAACAACACCGACGCTTCGTTGACCTGCTCGGCCATTTACCCGCCCGCCTCCCTTCCGCAGGGATTGTACCCGGGAGCAAAAAAATCGGGGCGCCGCAGCGCCCCGAGCCCCCTCCGTCCGCCCTCTGTTATTTGCAGGCCGTTCCTTCCCGGCTTTCTTCGAAGCAATCCGGGGTCGAAATGCCGGTCTCGTCGATGCGGTGATCCATCGGCGGCGTGGTGCCGACGTCGCCCGCGAAGCCGTAATCGATCTGCTTCGCCACGCTGTCGGTCGACTGCGCGTCCTTCAGGGCCTGCGCCGCGATCTGCGACACCGACGAACCGATCGACGCCGTCACCGAGAACACTCCCGCGCACGCCGGGCCGCTGATGCAACCGTTGTTGTAAAAGATGTTGGAGCCGGTGTTCTGGCCGTTCGGCGTGAACGTCGGCTGCGGAACTGACGGACCGCTCAGGTTCCACGCCGACGCCAAGCCCGTGAGCACCAGGCTGCCGCCGCCGAAGTTGACGCTCAGCGAGCTGCCGCCGCCGCCGACCTGGGTTGCGCTGCTCAACGTTCCGGAACCGCCCGTGACCAAGCCCGTGGTGGCGAAGCCATTTGCCGTCAGCGTCACCGCTCCCGCTCCGGCGCTGATCGTTCCCGGTGTCAGCGTGGTGGCATCGGTCATGCTGATGCTGCCGCCGCCTGCCGTGACCGCACCCGTCAGCGTATTCGCCGCATTCAGCACGATCGCGCCGGCGCCCGCTTGCAGGTTGCTCGTGCCGCTCACCGCGATCGCGCCCGTCTGCGTGATGCTGCCGCCGTTGCTCGTCGAGCTGAGCGCGCCGCTGATCGTGCCGGTGCCGAGATTCAGAGCACCGGTGTTGATCGTCGTCAGCGCTGCGGTGTTCACCGTGCCGAGCGTCAAGGCGTTTGCATCGGTAATCGATGTGGCCCCGCTCGTCAGGTTAACCGCGCTCTGGAAGTCGTTCGCCGCTGTCAAGGTCACGGTCTGGCCTGCGGCGTTGATGGTTGTCACTCCGCCCACCGTGATCGCTCCGGTCTGGCTCACTGCGCCGGCGCTTGTGCTGGTCAAGCTGCAGCACACCGTAAGTGCGCCGAAGCTTGTCGTCCCGCCAGCCGTGGTCGTGGTGGTGAGTGATGCACCTACAGCGCCGTTGACCACGAGATTGCCGCCCGCGACCAGCGTATCGGAGCCGGTGCTCGTCAGCGTCGCCGTCAGTGCGTTCACGTCCACGAGATCGATGGTCGAGCCAGTCGCCGTCACTGCGCCGGTGAAGTCGTTACCGGCATTCGTTAGCGATGTCGCGTTGGCTCCCGAGTTGATCGTCACCGCACCCGCACCAGCGGCCTGGACCAAAGCTCCGGTCTGCGTGAGCGCTCCACCGGTGCTTGTGATCGCCAGCGTGCCGCTACCGACATTGGAGGCGGCCAGAATCAGCCCGCCCGTCGCATCGGTGATCGCCACGTTGTTTGCGCCGCTGTTGCTCAGTGTCACCGCACCCTGGAAGTTATTCGCAGAGGTGAGAGTGATCGGAGCCGCGCCGGCCGTGATGCTCGACGTTCCCGTTACCGTCAGTGCGCCCGTCTCCGTGATCGCAAAGCCGCCGCTGTTCGCAACCAGGTTACCTGTCACGGTGCCCTGGCCGAGGTTCAACGCCCCGGTCGAGTTGGCCGTCAGAGCACCGGTTGCCAGCGTGCCCAACGTGAGCGCATTGACATCGGTGATCTGCGTCGTACCGCCGCCGGCGAGGGACAGCGCCCCAACGAAGTTGTTGCTCGCGTTGGTGAGCGTGATCGCATCGGCCGTCGTCGTGATGCTGCCCGTGCCGTTGACAACCAGCACGCCCGTTTGGCTTACCGCGCCATCGCTCGAGCTCGTGAGGTTGGTCCCCACGGTCGTGGCGCCGAAGCTGGTCGTGCCGTTCGCTGTGGTCGTCGTCGCGAGCGCCCCGGTGGTCGTACCCGAGAGCACCAGGTTACCGCCCGCCACGAGCGCGCCCGAGCCTCCATCCGTTAGCACTACCGTCAGCGCATTGGCATCAGTGAGACTGATGTTCGTGCCCGTCGCCGTAACCACACCGACGAAGTTGTTGCCCGCGTTGGTGAGGGTTATTGCATCTCCGGTAGTCGTAAGGCTCGAGGTCCCATTCACCACCAGCGCGCCGGTCTGGCTGACTGCGCCGTCGCTCGTCATGGTGAGGTTGGTCCCTACGGTCGTCACCCCAAAGCTCGTCGTGCCGCCGCCGGTGGTCGTGGTGTTCAACGTGCCGGTCGTTGTGCCCGACACAACCAGGTTGCCCCCGGCCGTGACTGCGCTCGATCCCGCATCGGTCAGCGCCGCCGTGAGGGCATTCACATCGTTGATCTGGATGTTGGTACCCGAGGCGGTAATCGCGCCCTGGAAGTCGTTCGCCTGCATGAGCGTGATGGCGCCCGCGCCCGACGTGACGTTGGTAAGGCCAGTCACTGTCAGCGCACCGGTCTCGGTGATCGCAAACCCGTTGCTGTTCGCAACGAGGTTGCCCGTGACCATGCCCGAACCGAGGTTCAACGCCCCGGTCGAGTTGGCCGTCAGCGCACCAGTTGCCAGGGTGCCCAGCGTCAGCGCATTCGCGTCCGTGATCTGCGTCGCGCCGCCTCCGGCGATCGACACCGCGCCGACGAAGTTGTTCCCCGCATTGGTCAGCGTGATCGCATCGGCCGTCGTGGTGAGGCTCGTCGTGCCGTTGACCACCAAAGCTCCGGTCTGGCTTACCGCGCCGTCGCTCGAGGTTGTGAGGCTCGTGCCGACCGTGGTCGTGCCAAACGTCGTCGTGCCCGCGGTTGTCGTCGTGGTGTTCAGAGCTCCCGTGGTGGTACCCGATACCACGAGGTTCCCACCCGCCACGATCGTGCTCGAGCCGCCGTCGGTCAGCACTACGGTCAGGGCATTGACATCGGTGATGCTGATGCCCGTGCCCGTCGCCGTCAATGTGCCGGTGAAGTCGTTCAGCGCATTCGTCGCCGTAATCGCACTACCGCCGGTGCTGGTCAGCGTAACGTTGTTGCCGCTTACGGCGTCGTTATAAGCTTGCGCTCCCGTTGTGATGACCGCGCCGCCATTGATCGCCGTCGTACCGCCGGGGTTCGTCGTCAGGCTCGCAAGCGGGGTTCCGGTACCCACCGCGCTGCCAAACGTCGTCGCACCCGTGGTGTTCACCGCCAAGGCAAACGCGCCATTAACGGTGTTGTTCAGGCTGACCGCCTGGTTGCCGCTCGAGGTCAATGTCGTCGCCGAAGCAAGCGTCACCGGCCCCGAATATGTCTGCGTGCCGCCGGTCTGAATGAGACTGTTAAGCGTCGTCGCACCGCCGCCGTCGTTGAGGCTGCCGCTCAGGCTGCCGCTCGCGCCGGTGAACGTGTCAGCGCCCGTACCTGCGGTAATGTTGGCTACGCCGCTGTAGGCGAGGCCATTCACCGTGCCGCTATCCGCGCCGGACAGCACGTAGGTCGCCCCGGCGTTTGCGCCGATGATCGCCGCGGTGCTGCCGATGAACGACTCGATGCCGGAGAACGTGCCGCTGATGCCTGTCGCGGTCGAGTTCTGCAGATTGAACGTCACAGCCGCCCCTTTCGAGCTGAGGTCCAGGCTATCGGCTGTGGCCTGAGCGCCGCCGGCGAGATTGCCGGACAGCGTGCCGGCAGCCGCGAACACGAAGCTGTCATTGCCCGATCCACCGGTGAGGTTGCCAATCCCGGCGAAGGTTGTCGTAGTGTTCAGGGTCCCGGAATCCCCGCCAGAAATCGCCCAGCTGTTCGTGCCGTCAGTAGCAGCGAGGGTGTCCGCACCGCCACCGCCCGTGATCGAACCGTTGAAGGTCGTGATACCCGCAGCGAGCGTGAACGTGTCGTTGCCCGCACCGCCAACGAGGGCTTCCATGCTGGTGGCATTCATGCCCGACACCGTTACCGCGTTCGGATTAGTAATGCTCCACGCGCTGCCCGCCGCCACACCCGTCAGCGTGTCCGTACCCGAACCGCCGCTGAGGTTGCTGATGGCAGAGAAAGTGGTCGTCGTGTTCAGCGTGCCGGCGTTCGCCCCAGTGACTTGCCACGCGTTCGTACCGTTGGTCGCGGCCAGCGTATTGGTGCCAGCGCCGCCCGCGATCGAGCCATTGAACGTGCCAACGCCTGCCGCGAGTGTGAACGTATCGGTCGTGCTACCGCCGACCAGGTTCTGAATATTGCTGAACGTGCCCGTGATACCCGTGACCGTGCCGCTATTCGCCGCGCTAATGTTCCAGGTGTTCACGAGGTTGTCAGCGGTCAGCGTATTGCTGCCTGCGCCGCCGTTAACTGCACCCGCGAGGGTGCCGCCGGACAACGTGAAGCTGTCGTTGAGCGTTCCACCCGTCAGGTTCTCGATGTTGGAGAACGTGAGCGTGGCTCCGTTCACGACTGTGCCGGAGTTGGCACCGCTTACGGTGAAGGCGTTGCTCGCTCCGTTGCGGCCGATCAGCGTATCAACGCCGGCGCCGCCGTTGAGCGTCGCGGTAATTGCCGGTGCGCCGCTGAAGTCGAACGTGTCCGCGCCACCGCCGCCGGTGATCGTCGTACCTGTCGAGGCGATCGACTGCGTCGTGGAGAACGTCGCGCCTGCGTTCGTCGTGCCGAAATTGATCGCCAGCGAGCCGCCGAGATTGATCGGCTGGCTCACCGTCGTGTTGGTACCGGCATTGAAGGTCACGCTGCCCGTATTGGTGCCGTCACCGAGAGCAGCGTTCACCGCGACCGGTCCCACTGTCGCCGTAAATGTGAGGCTATCCGGCGATGTGCTAAGAGCAACGGGCGTATCGAACGTGATGCCGCCCGCACCCGTGGACCGGATCAGGATCGGGTTTGCGGAGCTATCGCTATTCAGTCCCGTAATCTGGCTGACCTTGAACCCAGCGGCAGCGCCGTCGCTGAAGGCGATCTCACCTGCTGCCCCGACGCCCGTCGCGTTCACAGTGATCGTTCCCGTGCCGCCCAGGTTCGTGAGAACCGGACTCGCAGCGCTGCCCACACTCGTACCCTCGAGCGTGACTGACCCAGTGGTGGTAAGTACACCGGCCCCGCCAGTCATGCTGCTTGCGCCTGTAGCGCTAAGGATCAGGTTGTCGTTCCCGCTCGCCGAGAAATTGAGGTTCCCGTTCACCGTGATGCCGTTCGGCGTCTGCACGTTCACCGTCTGCTGAGAAGCGTCCGTCGTAAAGGCGAGCCGGCTGGTGTTCAGCTGGTTGGCTTCGGCAACGGTAATGTTCCCCGCGCTGCCCACGCCATGAGACGTGAGCGCCAGCGTCCCGGTACTAGCCGTGTTGACGGTCGTGACGATGCCGATGCCGCTTGCCGCGTCCACGGTGACATTCGCACCGGTGGCCGTGCCAGCACCGCCTTCAATGTTGCCGCTGGTCAGCGTCTTGAGCGTCGTGTTCCCGGTCGTGTTTCCGACGTTGGCACCCAGGTTGAGGTTGCCGCCCGCAGTTGTGATCGAAACGTTGCCGGTGGTATCGGGAACCGCGCCAGTGATATTCAAGCCGCCGGTGGTGTCATTCAGCGTGAAACCGCCCGAGCTCGTAAAGGCACCGAGATTGGTGAAAGTGTTCCCGGCGTTCGACAAGTCGACTGTGCCAGCCGCGGAACCAGTAACGGTGGTAGCCGCGACCGCGCCACTTTGCGAAATGTTGCCTGTCGTCGCAGTAACGCTCAAGGTCCCACCGACCGTGGACGCCGCAAGATCCAACGTCGTTGCATTTACGATGGTCGCGTCACCCGCGGCACCATTGGTGTGTGCGTCCACGGAGCCGGTCGAGGCGAGCTGATCCATCGTGATCGTGGCGTTGGCCGCGCTCGTGGTGAAACTCGAGGTGCCACCCACCGTCACTGTGCCGCTGTCGGTCAGGTTGCCGGTAGTCGCGGTCGCCGCCAGGTTGCCACCCACCGAGGAGGCGGCCAGATCCAGTGCCGTCGCGTTCACGATGGTCGCGTTGCCCGTGCCGTTGGTCGCAAGAGTCACCGTGCCCGTCAGCGCCGCCGGGAAGTCCAGCGTGATCGCCGCGTTGCCCGCCGTCGTGGTGAACGACGAGGTCCCCGTCACCGTCACCTGGCCACTATCCGTGATCGCTCCAGCCGAGCTCACCACCGCGTTGCCGCCAATC
>DASWER010000100.1:0-7591 GCA_036394655.1 Burkholderiales bacterium | reverse complement strand
GCCTTCAAGGCCCGTGGCCTGAGCTACGAGCGCTTCGTCACTTTCATGCCGTGGCAGACGCCGGCCGGCTTCCTCGGCTGGCTGCGCCGTGCCGATGTGTTTCTCGACACGATCGGCTTTTCGGGCTTCAACACCGCGCTGCAAGCCGTCGAGTGCGGCCTGCCCATCGTCACACGCGACGGCCGCTTCCTGCGCGGACGGCTGGCGAGCGGCATCCTCAAGCGGCTCGAGCTGCAGGAGCTCGTGGTGCCCACCGAGCAGGCCTACGTCGATCTGGTGGTCAAGCTTGCGCAGGACTCCGCGTACCGCCAGGCGGTGAGGTCGCGGATCGAAGGCAGCCGTGCGGCGCTATACCAGGACCGTGCGCCGGTTCGAGCGCTCGAGGAGTTCCTCGTGCGGGCCGCTCAGGGCGCGTAGCCCGGGATGCGCGACTCGTCGACCTCGTCGATCTGCTCCTTGTCGAGGAACATGTCGGCGTAGCGCCGGTACACCTTGCGCCGCACGAAGACGTCGAACAGATCGGGATCGACGTGGTGGTTCTCCTTCATGCGCCCGAGGATCTGGAGCGACTCGGAGAGCGTCTTGCCCTTCTTGTAGGGCCGGTCCTTGGCGGTGAGCGCCTCGAAAATGTCGGCGATCCCCATGCAGCGCGCCTGCACCGACATCTGCTCGCGCTTCAGGCCCTTCGGATAGCCCTTACCGTCCATGCGCTCGTGGTGGCCGCCGGCATACTCGGGCACCTTGGTGAGGTGCTTGGGCCAGGGCAGCGCCTCGAGCATGCGGATGGTCGCCACGATGTGCTGGTTGATCACCTTGCGCTCTTCCTCGGTGAGCGTGCCGGCGCGGATGGTGAGGTTCTTCACCTCGTCGGCGGTGAGGAACTCGGCCTCGTGGCCCGAGACGTCGCGCCAGCGGTACTGGGCGATGCGCTTCACGTGCTCGACGTGCTCGTCGCTCATGCGCTCGCCGCCGATGTTGCAGGCGTGCAGGAACTTGCGGTCGTCGTCGAGCTTGCGCAGACGGTCGCGCAGCCGCCCCTCCTCCTCGGAGACCTCCATGCGGTCCATCGCGATGCGGCGCTTGAGCGAATCGATCTCGGCGTCGCGCTTCAGGACCTCGAAGCGCGTATCGACGAGCTGCACGCGGTCGAAGATGGTTTCGAGCTTGGTCGCCTTGTCGACCACGTGCACCGGCGTGGTGACCTTGCCGCAGTCGTGCAGCAGTCCCGCGATCTTGAGCTCGTAGCGATCCTTGTCGCTCATGTGGAACTCGGCGAGCGGCCCCTGCGCGGTCTCGTTCACCGCCTCGGCGAGCAGCATCGTCAGCACCGGCACGCGCTGGCAATGGCCGCCGGTATAAGGCGACTTCTCGTCGATCGCGCCGTTGATCAGGCTGATGAACGACTCGAACAGGCTCTCGAGCTGGTTGATCAGCATACGGTTGGTGAGCGCGACCGCCGCCTGCGAGGCGAGCGACTCCGCCAGGCGCTGGTCGGACGAGGAAAAGGGCACGATCTGGCCGCTGCGCGGGTCCTGCGCGTTGATCAGCTGCAGCACGCCGATCGCTTCACCTTCGTGGTTGCGCATCGGCACCGTGAGAAACGACTGCGAGCGGTAACCGGTCTTGGCGTCGAAGGCGCGGGTGCCGGAGAAGTCGAAGCCCTCGGCGATATAGGCGTCGGCGATGTTGATCGTCTTGCCGGTGAGCGCGGTATGCGCCGCTACCATGCTGTGGTTCGGTTTGCCGTCCTTGTAGAGCTGGATCGGGTAGAACGGCACCGGGTTGCCGGTGGTGCCGCCGAGGTAGTACTTGAGCGAGCTGGTGCGCACGATCTCGAAGCGCAGGCTCTTTTCCTCGGTGACGCGGTAGAGCGTGCCGCCGTCGGCGCGGGTGATGGTCTTCGCCGCCGTCAGGATCGCTTCGAGGAGGCGATTGATGTCGCGCTCGGCGGAAAGCGAGGCGCCGATGGCGTTGAGCTGATCCAGACGCTGAGCGAGATCGTCGGCCGCGGTGAGCGCCGCGCCGGCGGGGAACCGCAGGCCCTGCGTGCTGTCGATGGTGGCGCTCATTTCACCTCGATCGGCGTCACTTGATGCAGACGGTGCGCACTTCCTTCATGTGGGTGATCCCCATCAGGCATTTCTCCATGCCGTCCTGCTTGAGGGTGCGCATGCCGTCCTCGAGGCACTGCGCCAGCATCTCGGCGACGCGCGCATGCTCCTGCACCAGCTTCTTCAGCTTGTCGGTGGCGATCAGGAGCTCATGCAGGCCGCAGCGTCCCTTGAAGCCGCTGCCGCCGCACTTGTCGCAGCCCACCGGCTTGTAGAACGTCAGCTGACCCTTGTCGTTGCCATAGGTCTTCACCCAGTCCTTGTAGACCGCCTCCATCGAGCCTTTCGGATCGGCCTTGAAGCGCGAAGTGTTCATCAACTCTTCGCAATACTCGCGCAGGAAGGACGTCAGCTCGGCGGCCTCCGGCGTGTAGGGCTGCTTGCAGCTGCACATGCGCTTCGCCAGGCGCTGCGCCAGGATGCCGAGCAGCGCGTCGGCGAAGTTGAACGGGTCCATGCCCATGTCGAGCAGGCGGATGATCGATTCCGTCGCCGAGTTGGTATGCAGCGTGGCGAACACCAGGTGGCCGGTGAGCGACGCCTCGATGCCGGTGCCGGTGGTCTCCTTGTCGCGCATCTCGCCGACCATGATGATGTCCGGGTCGGCGCGCAGGAACGCTTTCATCACCGCGGCGAAGTCGAGGCCGGCCTTCTTGTTGACCTGCACCTGGCGCAGGCCCTTCTGCGTGATCTCCACCGGATCCTCGGCGGTCCAGATCTTGGTGTCCGGGGTGTTCAGGAACTTGAGTACCGAATGCAGCGTGGTGGTCTTGCCCGAGCCGGTCGGGCCGCAAACGAAGAACAGGCCGTAGGGCTTCGATACCGCCTTGGTGAGCTCCTCGTGATTGCGCGTGGTGAAGCCCATCTTCTCGAGGGGAATCGGTTCGCCGGCGGCGAGAATCCGCATCACGATGTCCTCGACGCCGCCGGCCGTGGGAATGGTCGCCACGCGCAGTTCGATGTCGAGCGGTCCGAACTTCTTGAACTTGATCTTGCCGTCCTGCGGCTTTCTCTTCTCCGAGATGTCGAGGTCGCACATGATCTTGATGCGCGCCACGATCGCCGCGCGGTAGCTCGCCGGCACCTCGATGTAGGGTCCGAGCGAGCCGTCCTTGCGGAAGCGGATCTCGGTTTTCGCCTTGCCGGGATAAGGCTCGATATGGATGTCCGAGGCGTTCTGGTTGTACGCGTCGACGATCACCTTGTTCACCAGCTTGACCAGCTCGTTGTCGGCGGCGGCGGAGACCTCGTCGCTGCCGGAGTCGAGCGCCTCGCCACTGCCGCTGCCGTCGTCGGACATGCCGGACAGCAGGTCATCGACGCTCGACATGTCCATGGCCGCGGCTTCCTGGCCATAGAGCTGGTTCAGCGTGTCCTTCCAGTCCTTCACCGTGGTGACGCGATAAACGATGCGCGCCTTGGGGAACACGTTGGAGGCGATGCGCGAGGAGCGGATGCGCTCCGGATCGAGGCACAGCACCACCAGGCCATCCTTGGTGTCGTCGATCGGCACCCACACGTTGGCCTCGACGTATTCGCGCTTCAGATTCTTCAGCAGCTCGGCCGGCTTGATGCGGTCGGACTTGAACGGCTCGTAGGGCACGCCGAAAAACTTCGACAGCGCGCCGCCGATCGCCGGCACCTTCACCTGGAATTCCTCGGCCAGCACCTGCTCGATGTCGACAGCTTTTTTGCGCGCCTGCCGTGCCGCCAGGTCGAACTCACCCGCCGAGAGCACCGCGTCCGCGATCAGGTAGTCGTATTTGGTCTTGGCGAGCTGCGGCTTCTGGCGCTGCCTGAAGGCGATGGCGAGGGTCTGCGAGAGCTCGCTCACCCCTTCCTCGGCGAGGCCGCCGAAGGGCACGCCGGCCTTGTTGTTGATGATCTGGATCACGCCGATCAGCTCGGCTGTGGCCTGCTCCATGATCGGCGCCACGAGCTGCTGCTTGGTGCGGTAGCCGGTGCGCTTGTCGACCTCCTGCAGGAAGCGCAGGTTCGGATTGATCCCGCGCAGCTCGGCGTCGTCGTAGCAGTCCCGGATGTTGATCGCCTTCTTGGCGAGCGCGGTGTAGCCCGCGATCGAGTGCTCGGCGATCGGCAGCTTCAGGTCCTTGAACGAGTTGAGGCCGGTCTTGACCTTGGAGACGATGGACTGCTTGTCCTCGCTTACCGAATAGATCGTCAGGCGGTCGGCGTTGAAGAGGGCACAGACGTCCGCGCTCACCTCGAGCATGATCTCGTCGATGTTGTTGGTGGCGTGAATCTTGTTCGTCACCGCCTGGAGCTGCTTCTGGAACGCCAGGCGAGCCGCGACGTCGGTCTGCGCCGCCGCCGGCTGACTGAGAACTGCGCTCATTTCGAACCTCCCTGCTATTCGGTGCGGACCCCGGGATCCGCTTCTAGCTTGGCTTGCATAATAGCGTCATACACCCTGATTTACCAAGACTTTTACCCCCTCGCCTCGCCTCAGGACGACCGTTCGGCGGCTTGCTTCAGCCCGCCTTCGAGCAGCCACACGCGGAACCCCCGCTGGGCAAAGAGAAAAGCCGCGGCGGCGCTGCGCCGGCCGCTCTGGCAGTAGGCGACGTACTCGCGCGAGCGATCGAGCACCGCGAACATGTTGCGCACTTCGGCGAGCGGCACGTTGATCGCGCCGGGCAGCTTGTCGAACTGGTACTCCGAGGGATAGCGCACATCGAGCCACAGCGCGCCCTCGCGCACCTTCTGCGCCGCGTCGTGGAAGCCGATGCGCCGCAGGAGCGGCTCGCGCATCAGGTCGTTGAAGTCCGCGCGACGCACGCGCAGCAGCTCGCCGTCGCTCAGCGCGACCACGGTGGCGTTGCGCTTCGCCTCGGAGACCAGCGCCTCCTCGCCGAAGGTATCGCCGCTCTTCAGCTCGGCGAGCACCACCTTGGCGCCGCCCACCAGGCGCTCGACCTGGAAGCGCCCGGCGCCGACCAGGTAGTAGTAGTCGCCGGCGTCGCCTTCGTGGATCACCGCCTGGCCGCGGGCCACATGGATGCGCTCGAAGCGCTTGAGCAGCTCCTCGATATGCGGCGCCGGCAGCTGCGCGAGCGCGCCGCTCTTCAGGCTGCTCAGGGCAAAGGCGCGCGTCATGAAGCGCGCGTCGCCGCGCACCGCCTGGTCCCAGGTGGCGAGCGTATCGAGCATTTCGTCGTCGAGCGCAAGCACGTCGACATCGGTGATCGCCTTGCTGCGCAGGATCGGCTGGCGGCGCCGGTTGAGCGCATGGCAGCCCTCGCCGGTGCCGCCGACCAGCACCAGCGTGCCGCCGCCCTGGAAGGCGAGCAGCAGCTCGCCCTGCAGCAGGAAGAGCGACCGTCCGGGTACGCGACCGGCGAGCGGATCGCTGCCGCGCGGCGCACGCTCGATGATCGCCATGTCGGCAAGTTCGGTCAGCCGGTCGTGCGACAGCCCGGCGAGCGGCGTGAGGGCGCCGAGCTGCTCCGGCGTCGCATGCGGCCGGCGCACTAGAACTCGAGCACCAGGTTGTTCTGCAGCATCTGCGGGCGGAACTTGCCGGCGCACTCCTCGATCTCGAGCATGGTCGGCTCGATCTCGCCCGGCTTCATGTGCGTGATGTAGATCTCGGCGTCGAGCTCGAACTTCGCCAGCTCCTCGGCGAGCGTCTCCGGGCACAGATGGCGCGAGATCTCGGCGAGCTGGCGCTCCTTGTTGGAGAACGCGGTTTCGATAATCAGGAATTTGAGGTTGGCGATGCGGTTCACCTCGCGCCAGAGCGCGTCGTTCGGGCCGGTGTCGCCGGTGAAGACCAGGCTGGCTCTCCCGCTATCGAGGTGGTAGCCGACGGCGGGCACCGTGTGGCGCGCCGGCAGCGGCGTGATGCTGCGCGCGGCCAGGCGCACCGTCTCGCCGAGCGCGATCTCCTGGTAGCGTAGGAACGGCGCCTCGGGGCTCGGGATCTCGCTGAAGTCCGGCCAGATCGCCCAGTTGAAGAGATGGTTGCGCAGGATCTCGAGGGTCGCGCGCGTGGCGTAGACCACCAGCGGCTTCGAGCGCATGCCGCCGACCGTGTCCACCAGGAACGGGATCGACGTGACGTGGTCGAGATGCGAATGCGTGATGAAGATGTGGTCGATCTGCGAGAGCTCGGCGAGCGTCAGGTCGCCGACGCCGGTGCCGGCGTCGATCAGGATGTCGCTGTCGACCAGGAACGAGGTGGTGCGCAGGTGCCGGCCGCCGATTCCGCCGGAGCATCCGAGCACGCGCAGGCGCACGCGGGGCCCCGGCTACTTCTCGTCGAACGCCGTCACGCCGTCCCAGCCGGGGGCGGGCGGCGCACGCCGCAACTCGCTGACCCGCCCGGCGTAGAGCCGGTAGAGGCCGCAGTCCGGGCGCAGGCGCTGCAGGTTGACGAGATCGACGTCGGTTTGATCCCAGTTGCGGGCGCGGTAGCCGCGCAACGTCTGGCTCCAGAGCTTGAGCTCTGCGTGCAGGGCAGCATCGAGCTCGCCGCCGAGCGGCTCGTAGATGGTGAGGGCTTCATCCCTGCCCTTCACCCTGATGCGGTCGACTTCGCGAAAAGCGACGTCCTTGACCATGTTGCGCGTTCCCTCCCCTACGAGGATGCCGACGCCATAGTACTTGGTCCGCCCTTCCAGCCGCGAGGCAACATTTACCGCGTCGCCCATCGCGGTATAGGCGCGGCGCACTTGAGAGCCCATATCGCCGACCCGCACCACGCCGGAATTCAGGCCGACGCCGATCTTCAGGGTCGGCCAGCCGCGCGCGGCGAAGCGCTGGTTCAGGGCCTGGCACTCGGTCTGCATCTCGAGGGCCGCGGCTACGCCGTTACGCGCGTGCTGGGGATCGTCCATCGGCGCGCCCCAGAAGGCCATGATGGCGTCGCCGATGTACTTGTCGAGCGTGCCGCGGTAACGGCTGCGGATGATGCTGCTCATGATGGTGAGGTATTCGTTGATGTACTCGCGCAGCTCCTCGGGCTTGAGCGCTTCCGAGATGCTGGTGAAGCCGCGCACATCGGAGAACAGGATCGTGAGCTCGGCGCTGCGCGGCGCCATGGTGTAGCGCCGCGGGTCCTGCGCCATGCGATCGACCAGCTCGGGCGGCACGTACTGGCCGAAAAGCTCGGTGAACTGGCGCTTGGAGCGCGATTCGACGAAATAGCCGTAGGCCATGTTCATCGTGTAGAGCGCGGCAATCATCAGCACCGAGGTGGCGAGCGGCAGCACCAGGCCGCCTTCCTTCCAGACCGCGAGGTTCAGGGCCACGATCAGCGCCCCGCCGAGCGCGGTGGCGACGCTCGCCCAGAGGGCCGAGAGCATCGGGATCAGCGCCGACAGCGCGAGGCCGCCCAGCGCCACCAGCGCCACCTCGGCGCCGAGCATGTAGGCGGGCTTCTCCTTGAGGTCGCGATCGATGATGCCGGCGATCAGGTTGGCGTGGATTTCCACCCCCGGATAGACGTTGTCGACCGG
>DASWER010000099.1:0-2325 GCA_036394655.1 Burkholderiales bacterium | reverse complement strand
CCTCCCAACCCTGAAAGGAAGTCTCATGAAGTCCGGTAGATTCAAATTGAAATACAGCGCCGCTGCCGCGCTGCTCGCCATCGCGCACATGGCGCCGGCGGCAGCCGTAGAAGGCTATGTCACCTCGCGCTACGACCATCAGCCGGTCCGCAGTGGCTTCGGCGAATGCGTGCGCGACTATGGATGGAAAGCGGGCATGAGCTTCGCCGATTGCGAGCCCGCGCCGGTCCGCCCGGTCGCGGCTGCCGCACCACAAGCCGCCCCCGAGCAGGAGCCGCCGCTCGCCGAAGCGCCGCCGCCGGCGCCGCAGGTCGCTGCCGTGCCGGTTCCGTATCTGCTCTCGGTGGACGAGCTGTTCGATTTCGACCGCGCGAGCCTGAAGCCGGAAGGACGCGCCACCCTCGATGCGCTCGCGGCCAGGATTGGCTCATCGGGCTACGACAGCGTGGCGATCGTCGGCCATGCGGACCGCATCGGCCCGGCGCAATACAACCAGCAGCTCTCCGAGCGGCGGGCCCAGGTGCTGGGCGAGTATCTCGTCAGTCAAGGTATCGACGCGCAGAGGATCGTCGCGAGCGGCGTAGGGAGCAGCGAGCCCGTCACCGCCAAGGCCGATTGCGCCGGTGCGCGGGGCGCCCGTCTGATTCAGTGCCTGCAGCCGGACCGTTACGCCGACGTCACGGTCGGCGGCACGGTACTGGAGCTAGTGCCGACGTCCGACGCGCAGTAAGAAACCGAAGGCGGCATCACCTCTTTCGAGGTGGTGCCGCTCGCTATTGCTCAAAGGGCACGTCTTCGAGCACTACCGGCACGTAGAAGGTCTCGTCGCCGCGCTGGACCAGCAGGGCAACGGTCCCGGTCACGTTCTCGAATGGACTCAGGGTCTGGACGCCTTCCAGCGGAGTTCCGTCCACAGCGAGCACCACATCGCCCGGCTGAATGCCCGCGCGCGCCGCGGGCCCCGTCGCAGCCTCGACGGTCATGAGTGGGTCAAGCGAGAGTCCGAGCCGGTCCGGGTCGGCGTGCGCCGCAGTTGCGAAAGTGGCGGCCGCGATGGCGGCGAGGAGAAGTTTCATGGTCGGGTCCTCAATCGATCAGTTTGACGGCATGCAGGGCCTCCAGGCACCAGACGGCGAGGAACACCAGCGGAAGGAGGATGAGAGCGAAACCGGCGGCGACGATGCCGATCGCGGCGAGCGATGCGACCGCCCACGCCGTTGCCAGTGCGTCGAGGAAGCGGCGCAGCATCACGTGCGCGGGAAGACGGCATCCACCGAGCCACCGTTGACATCGCACCTGCCTTGCCCGCCGCCGGCCATGCCCTGGCTTGGCACGTTGAGGTGGAAGCGACAGGTCATGCGCTCGCCATCGCCCGAGCGCAGCTTCGCCAGCACGCGGCCCGAGTACTGCGTCCCGGAGCCGAAGTCCGGCATCGATGCCTCGGTGAACAGGTCGCTGCCGCCGCGGTCCCACTCGTTCCACAAGGGGTCGAGCTCCGCGGTCGCGATCTGATGGGTGATCTCGAGGTAATCGCCGGAGAAGATCTTGCCGCTGGCGAGCGTCGCCGACATCTGGCCGCTGGTGCCGCTGCCGTCGTCGCTCCTCCATGAAAAGTTGACGGCCTCATCCCCCGGAGCGGAGAAGCCGCTGCCGCTGCCCATGCTGGTGCAGGCGCCAAGCGCAATGCCGGCGCCCAGCAGCGCCACCCTTACGGAAAGAGCTTGGAACATTGCGAAGGATCGCGCAGGGTGGTGTAGTAGGCGTGGCGCACCTCGGGCGAATCGTCGTGGCCGTATTTCGCAAATGCGTTGATGCCGCACGGATGCTCGTACCAGGGCACGCCGTCGTAGAACCAATTGTCCGAGGATCCCGCGTGCGCCGAAACGGCCAGCGCAGCGAGTGTTGCGGCAAACAGTAGTCTCTTCATGATCGAGCTCCAAGCTCCTGGGTTGAAAGCCTGATCATGTGCAGCCGCTCTTGCGGCGCGATTTCAGGCCGCTTACAGCTGCAACTCGGCGCCGACCAGGCGCTCGGTCGCGGCATGCAGCGTGTCGGCGTTGCGTCGCAGCCGCCGCAGCTCGCGCACGATGAGCTCGGCATGATCAAACGCCGGGCCGTGGACCTCCTGAGCCAGGCGTTGCGCGGCGCCCTCCGCGAGCTGCAGCAGGTGCACCAGGTCCTCGATGGCGCTGAGCGCGCGGCTATCGGATTCGGCGTTCATGGCGTTTTCAGGAACGGGTAGATGGCGGAGAAATCGTCGTGTGCATGCCCGTCGCGCGCGGCGAGCTGGTAGGTTTCCTTGGCCGCGCTCGTCAGCGGCAGCGC
>DASWER010000098.1:0-9897 GCA_036394655.1 Burkholderiales bacterium | reverse complement strand
AAGAACGGCCGCTACTTCGTGTTCTTCGAGGAGCTGCCCTACGCCTCCCGGCGCGCGCACATCTCGATGATCGAGCTCGACCGCGCCGGCAACGTCTCGGCGCCGCAGCGCGTGCTCGAGGCCGATCACCACCTGTCGTATCCGTTCCTCTTCGAGCATGACGGCAGCCTCTACATGCTGCCGGAGAGCGCGAAGAACCGCTCGGTCGAGCTCTACCGCTGCGTCGACTTCCCGCTCGGCTGGAAGCGCGAGCGCGTGCTGATCGACGGGCTGCGCCTGGTCGACGCGACGCTTCACCGAGGCAACGACCGCTGGTGGATGTTCGCCAACTCGGCCGCGGGCGAGAGCCGCAACTTCGACGACGAGCTGCATCTGTTCCACGCGGAAAAGCTCACCGGCGACTGGCAGCCGCATCCCAGGAACCCGGTGAAATCGGACGCGCGCTCCTCGCGCCCGGCGGGCCATCTCTATACGCGCGACGGCGTGCTCTACCGGCCGGCGCAGGTCTGCGTGCCGCGCTACGGCGCCGGGCTCGCCATCCAGCGCGTGCTGAAGCTCACGCCGCAGGACTACGCCGAGCGCCAGGTCGAGCGCCTGATTCCGCAAGCGGCCAGCGGGCTTTTCGGACTGCACACCATGAACCGGGCGGGCGATCTCACCGTGGTGGACGCATTCGCACGCCGGCGGCGAATCTAACGCAATGCAAACCCGCCTGTATTCCCATATCGCAATGCTTGGCGCCGCGCCGGAAACGCGCGGCAGCATCGCCACCGTGGTCGAGGGCTATCGCGCCCACGGTCTCTTCAAGCGCTGGCCGATCCGCTATATCGCCACCAGCTGTGACGGCAGCCTGGCCGAAAAGGGCCTGCTCGCCGCCAAGGCGGTGCGTGAGCTCGGCGCACTGCTGGCGCAGCACCGGCGCGCGGTGGTCCATGTGCACGCCGCCTCCGGCGCCGGATTCTGGCGCGAGGCGGCCTTCATGGGCGCCGCGTTTGCCGCCGGCTGTCCGGTGGTGCTGCAACTGCACGGCAACGGCTTCGACCCGGCGATCCGCTGGTTCCTCGAGCGCGCCGCGCTGGTGTGCGTGCCCTGCGAATCGATGCGCGGCTGGGTGCGAAGCGTGGCACGCCACGTCGAGGTGGTGCTCGCGCCGCCGCCGGTGGCGCTCAGCGTGGCGGAGCTGCCGGCAAAACCGAACCTGGTGCTGTTTCTTGGCCGGCTGGAGGCGAAGAAGGGCATCTACGATCTGCTCGAGGCGATCGCGGGGCTGCGCGCCGCGGTGCCCGATGTGCGCCTGGTCTGCGCCGGCGATGGCGATCGCATCGGCGTCGCGCGCTACGCCGAGCGCCTGGGCATCGCCGACGCGGTGAAATTCACCGGCTGGGTCGGACCTTCCGGCAAGCGCGCGCTGCTCGAGCACGCCGCGGCCTTTGCGCTGCCCTCGTACGACGAGGCGCTGCCGGTGAGCCTGATCGAAGCGATGAGCGCCGGAGTTCCGGTGGTCGCTTCTCCGGTGGGCGGCATCGCCGAAGTAGTCGCCGACGGCGCCAGCGGCTATCTCGTGGCGCCCGGCGACAAGACCAATCTGGAACGTGCGCTGCGCCGCCTGTTGATCGAGCGCCAGGTGGCGGCACGCCTCGGCGCCGCGGCGCGCGAGACGGCCAAAGCGCGCTTCGCGCCCGAGCGGGCGTTGTCGGTGCTCGAAAACGTCTACCAATCCCTCGGCGTCAACGCCAGCGGCGGGCCGGCGCCGCGCCTGCGCGAAGTGCCGCTCCGAAAAGCCGCGTGAAGCGCCACGCCGTCCTGCTGCTCGGGCCAAGCCGCGAGGCGTTGAGCGGCGTCACCACGCATCTCAACAGCCTGTTCGGCTCGCGCCTCGCGAGCCGCTTCGAGCTGCTGCACTTCCAGGTCGGCAGCGAAGGACGCCAGGAAGGCATGGCGGCGCGCCTCGCGCGCTTCGTGCTGAGCCCGATCTTCCTCGGCGCGGCGATCGCCCGCCACGGCGTCGATCTGGTGCACATCAACACCTCGCTCAACGCCAGGGCCTACTGGCGCGATCTCGCCTATCTCGTCGTCGGCAAGCTCTGCGGCGCGCGCGTGATCTACCAGGTGCACGGCGGGCACCTGGGCGAGTTTGCTGCGAAGCGCGGACCGTTCGGGGCGTTCGTGCGCCGGATGACGCAATGGCCCGATGCGGTGGTGGTGCTCTCGCGCGAGCAGCTCGAGGCGTTTCGCGCCGCGGCGCCGGCGCAGGCGGTCGAGCTGGTGCCCAACGGCATCGATTGCGAACCTTATCTGCGCCACGAGCGCCCGGCGCCGGCTGCCGATACGCCGTTGCGCCTGATCTATGTCGGCCGCCTGGTCGGCGGCAAAGGCCTGCTCGAGACCATCGAAGGGCTGCGCATCGCGCACGCGCGCGGCATCGCCGCGCGCCTGGTGATCGCGGGCAATGGACCCGAAGAGCCGCGCCTGCGCGACTACGTGCGCGCGGCGGGACTCACGCGCGAAGTCTCGTTCGTCGGTGCCGCCTACGGCGAGCACAAGGCGCAGCTCCTTTCGCAGGCCGACGCCTTTGCGCTCGCGAGCTACACCGAGGGGCTGCCGTACTCGCTCCTGGAGGCGATGGCCGCGGGCGTGGTGCCGATCGTCACCGCGGTCGGCGCGATCCCGGACGTGGTGGGCGACGGCGAGCACGGCCTGTTCGTCGCGCCGCGCGACGCCGAGGCGATCGCGCAGGCGATCGCCAGGCTGGCGCAGGACCGCGCCGCGCTCGCGCGCATGAGCGAGGCGGCGCGCAAGCGCATTGCCGCGGCGTATTCGCTCGAGCGCGTGGCGCGCGATTTCTCGCAGCTCTACTGGGGCCTGTGCGCGACGCGCGCGCCCCGCGCCGCGACCTAGGAGGCGCCGACATGTGCGGCATCGCAGGATGGGTGGCCCCGGCAGCGAGCGCTCCGGAGGAGCGCGCGCTGCAGCCCATGCTCGATGCCATGCTGCACCGCGGACCCGATGGTGCGGGCAGCTATGGCTTCAGCGCGGAGCGCGGCGCCTACCGCGGCGTGCTCGGGCACCGGCGCCTTGCCATCATCGATCCGAACGGCTCGCGCCAGCCGATGTGCGACGCCGAAGCCGGCCTCGCGCTCACCTTCAACGGCGAGATCTACAACTTCCGCGAGCTGCGCGGCGAGCTCGAGCGCCACGGCCACAGCTTCCAGCGCGATTCCGATACCGAGGTGCTGCTGCGCGCCTACCAGCAATGGGGCACGCAGTGCGTGCACCACCTGCGTGGCCAGTTCGCCTTCGCCGTCTGGGACGCGCGTGCCGAGCGCCTGTTCCTCGCGCGCGACCGCTTCGGCGAGAAGCCGCTCTACCTGCACGAGGCGAACGGCGCGCTGTACTTCGCCTCCGAGGCGAAGGCGCTGCTCAAGCTGCCGAATGTGCCGCGCGACGTCGATCTCTCGTCGGTCTGGGACTATCTCGCCTACCGCTACGTGCCGGGCCCGAAGACGCTGTTGCAGGCGGTGCGCAAGCTGCCGCCGGCCACCGCGGCGATCTGGCACCGCGGCCACCTGCAGGAAATCCGCTACTGGACCCCGCCCGACAAGTTCCCGCGCGCCAAGGAGCCCGCGGTCTCGGCGCAGGCCACCCGCTCGGCGTTCCTCGGCCATCTCGCCGAGGCGGTCGAGCTGCAGATGGTGAGCGACGTGCCCTTCGGCGCGTACCTCTCCGGCGGCCTCGACTCGAGCGTGATCGTCGCATTGATGACCCGCTACTCGCCCAAGGTCAAGACCTTCTCCGTCGGCTTCGCCGGCGACCGGCACAACGAGCTCGCGCATGCCGCGCACGTGGCGCGCCAGTTCGGCACCGAGCACCACGAGATGCTGGTGTCGCCCCGCGATTTCATCGATCACCTGCCGCAGCTCGTGGCGAGCCGCGACGCACCGGTGTCGGAGCCTTCGGACATCGCCATCTTCATGCTGTCCAAGGAGGCGTCGCGCACCGTCAAGATGGTGCTGACCGGCGAGGGCTCGGACGAGATCCTGGGCGGCTACCGCAAGCACGCCGCCGAAGGCCTGGCCTGGATGTACTGGAGCGTGCCGCGGCGCGTGCGCGCGCTGCTCGCACCGCTGGTGCAGGGGCTGCCGTTCCGTTTCCGCGACCTGAAGATCGCGATGGCCAGCCTGAATTGCGACGACTGGCACGAGCGCTACGTGCGCTGGTTCGGCGCCATGGACTTCCGGCAGCGGCGCGAGCTCTCGCGGCTGCGCGTGCACGAGCGCGAGCTGCGCGACGACCTGCCGCCGTTCGACGCGCATCCCGACACCAGCGCGCTGCGCCGCATCCTCTACTTCGACCAGACCAGCTGGCTGCCCGACAACCTGCTCGAGCGCGGCGATCGCATGACCATGGCCGCCTCGATCGAGGCGCGCGTGCCGTTCCTCGATCACAAGCTGGTCGAGTTCGTCGCCACGCTGCCCGACCACTGGCGGGTCGACGAGCTGAGGAGAAAGCGTGTCCTGCGCGAGACCGCGCGCTCGCTGCTGCCGCGCGAGATCCCGGAGCGCAGCAAGGTCGGCTTCCGCGTGCCGGTCACCGAGTGGTTCACCGGCGGCATGCGCGACTACCTGTTCGATCACCTGCGCTCGAGCGACTCGCTCACGCGCACGTACTACAACACCGCCGTGCTCGACCGCGTGCTGGAAGAGCACACCGGCGGCGTGCAGACCCACGACAAGCTCCTGTGGACGCTGCTGACGCTCGAGATCTGGCACCGCCAACACCGCAGCCCGGCGCTGCAGGAAGAGAGACTCGCATGTGCGGCCTAGCGGGCTGGGCCACGACCTCCACCGCGCCCGACGTGCGCGCGCTGGGGTCGATGGTCGAAGCCCTGACTCACCGGAATGAAGGCGACAGCGTGTGCGCGGTGCTCGACCGCCAGCCGCGGCGCAACGTGGTGCTCGCGGCGTCGCTCTCCGATCCCGCGAGCGGCCTGTCGGCGGCGCTCGACGGCGCGATCCTCAACGCGGCGGAGCTGCGAGCCCAATTGGCCAAGCGGGGCTACCTGTTTAAAGGCAAGACGGACGTCGAGCTCCTGCTGCGCGCCTACCAGCAGTGGGACAAGGAAGTGGTGAAGCAGCTGCGCGGCGCCTTTGCCTTCGCGCTCTGGGACGCGAACAAGGAGCGCCTGATGCTCGCGCGCGACCGCTTCGGCCAGAAGCCGCTGTATCTGCACCAGGCCGGGGCGGCGCTCACCTTCGCCTCCGAGGTGAAGGCGCTGGTGCGCGCGCCCGGGGTCAAGGCCGAGGTCGACGTCGAGGCGGTCGGCGATTACCTTGCGCAGCGCTACGTGCGCGGCCCGCGCACCCTGGTCGCCGGCGTCCGAAAACTTTCCCCCGGTACCTACGCGCTCTGGCAGTTCGGCGCCCTGCGCGAGACGCGCTACTGGAGCCCGCCGGATGGTGACCCTGCCGGGGTCAAGCGCGCTCCGGAAAAGCCGATCGACGGCTTCATCGAGCGCCTGGACGAAGCGGTGCAGCTCCACATGGAGAGCGCGCAGCCGGTCGGCGCGCTGCTCTCCGGCGGCTACGACTCGGCGGCGATCGTCGCGCTGATGAAGCGCCACAGCGAATACGTCGCCACGTTCTCGGCGGGCTTCGCCGACGACAAGAGGAGCGAGCTCGCCAAGGCGGCGCGCATCGCCAAGCACTTCGGCACGCAGCACCACGAGATCGTGCTCGAGCGGCGCGACGTGCTCGCCAATCTGCGCGAGCTGGTCGCGAGCCGCGATGCGCCGTTCTCGCGTCCCGCGGACGTCGCGCTGCACCTGCTGGCGCGCCAGGCCGCGCGCAAGGTCAAGGTCGCGCTCTCGGGCGACGGCGGCGACGAGATCCTCGGCGGCTATCGCCGCCATACCTTCCTGCGCAGCCTGGCTCCAGGCATGAAGAAGGTGAACGGCCTGTTCGTCATCCCGGTCGCCGATCCGAAGGCGCCCGCGCCGAAGGAGGGCAGGTCGAGCCCGCTGCGGCGCATCCTCTACTACGAGCAGGTCGGCTGGCTCGCCGACAACCTGCTCGAGCGCTCCGACCGCGTGACCGCGGCGGCGTCGCTCGAGCTGCGCGCGCCGTTTCTGGACCATCGGGTGGCCGAGTACGTCTCGGGCCTGCCCGACGCGGCGCGCGTGCGCGGCTGGTCGACAAAATGGATCCTGCGCAAGGCCGACGAGCGCCTGATCGCCGACGCCGCGCTGAAACCGAGCAAGGCCGGCTTTCGCATCGCCCTCGGGGACCTGATGCGCGGCGAGATGCGCGAGCTGGTCGCCGACCATCTGCGCGGCCCGGGCTGCCTGACGCGCGCCTACTACGACGGCGCAGTTCTTGATCGCATGCTGGACGAGCATTTCGCCGCCCGGCGCAACCACGAAGAGATGTTGTGGACGCTTCTGAACCTCGAAATCTGGCACCGGATCCTTTCGGCCCCATCGCACCGCGGGTAAACCGCACGCTGCGCTGGCGCCTCAACCGGCTGCGTTGCATGACGCCGGTCGAGGTGGCGCATCGCGCGCTGCGCGCGGTGCAGGCGCGCGCCGAGCGCTCGGGCCTGTTGCGCGCCCCGGCGCTGTACGTCAGCCGCGCGGCGGGCGATAGCGCGCTCACCGCGAAGCCCTGGGTGCAGCGCGACGCGGGCGTCGAGGCCGGCCCCTACCTGGCGGCGGCGGAGCGCATCGCCGAGGGCAAGCTGAATCTCTTTTCGCTGCGCGAGCTCGAGCTCGGCACGCCGCCGCGCTGGAACCGCGATCCGAAGACCGGCATCGAGGCGCCGCTCGCCTTCGGCAAGCTGCTCGACTACCGCGACGCCGATATCGTCGGCGACATCAAGTACCTGTGGGAGCCGAACCGCCACCTGCATCTCGTGACGCTGGCGCAGGCCTATGCGCTCACCGGCGATCGCCATTACTACGAGACGCTCGCGGCACAGCTCGACAGCTGGTTCCTCGCCTGTCCCTACGCGCGCGGACCGAACTGGTCGAGCGCGCTCGAGGCCGGGATCCGGCTGGTCAACTGGTCGATCGCCTGGCAGCTGGTGAGTCCGATCGTCGATGCCGAGTTCCAGGCGCGCTGGCTGCGCTCGATCCACCAGCATGCGCATTTCATCCGCCACTGGTTCTCGGCGCATTCCTCGGCCAACAATCACCTGCTGGGCGAGGCGACCGGCCTGTTCATCGCCGGCATCACCTGGCCCGAGCTGCCGCAGATGCGCGAATGGCGCGCCGCGGCGAAGGCGATCCTCGAGCGCGAGGCGCTGGCGCAGAACGCGCCCGACGGCGTCAACCGCGAGCAGGCGGTCTGGTACCAGCAGTTCGTGCTCGACATGCTGGTGCTCTCGCTGCTCGCCGGCAAAGCCAACGGCGAGTGGTTCTCGGCCGACTACGAATCGCGCATCGAGGCGATGATGGACTACATCGCCTCCATCATGGATGCCGGCGGCAACGTGCCGATGTTCGGCGACGCCGACGACGGCTATATCGTGCGCCTCGACCAGGATCCGGCCCTTTCGCCTTACCGCTCGATGCTCGCCATCGGCGCGCTGCTGTTTCGCCGCGGCGACTTCAAGCTCAAGGCGGGCCGCCTGGACGACAAGGCGCGCTGGCTGCTCGGACCCGGAGCGCAGGCGCAATACGACGCGCTCGACGCCGAGACCACGCGCCTGCCGCTGCGCCAGACCTTCCCCGAGGGCGGCTACTACATCCTCGGCGCCGAGTTCGACAGCGCGCACGAGGTGCGCGCCGTGGTCGATGCCGGGCCGCTCGGCTACACCTCGATCGCCGCGCACGGCCATGCGGACGCGCTGTCCTTCACGCTGTCGGTGGGCGGCCGCGAGTTCCTGATCGATCCGGGCACCTACGCCTACCACACGCAGGAGCGCTGGCGACAGTACTTCCGCGGCACCTCGGCGCACAACACGCTGCGCATCGACGGCCGCGACCAGTCGGAGCAGGGCGGCAATTTCCTCTGGCTGAAAAAAGCGCGCGCCGGCTGCGGCCTGTGGCTTTCATCTTCCGAGAAGGACAGCTTCGAGGGCTGGCAAGACGGCTATCTCGCGCTCGAGGACCCGGTCAAGCACCGGCGCCTGATCGAGCTCGACAAGAGCGCTCGGCGGCTCCTGATCGAGGACACGGTCGAGATGGCCGAAGAGCACGAGGTCGAGCTCTTCTTCCATTGCGCCGAGGACTGCCGCGTAGACGCCGCCGCGGAGGGCTTCCTGATCGAGCGCGACGGCATCAGCCTGCGCCTCATCCTGCCCGCCCACGGCACCGCAGAGATCTACTGCGGCAGCCTGTCGCCGCTCTCGGGCTGGGTATCGCGCGGCTTCGACCGGCGCCAGCCGACCAGCACGGTTGTCTGGCGTGCGAAGCTCGCCGCGCCGACGCTCCTGCGCACCACGATCCAGATCAGCCGGGCCTAAGCAGCCAGCACAGTCCGCGCTCGCCGTCCTCGAGCGGGATCGGCCGCGCTGCCAACTCGACCTGAATCAATTTGCGCAGCGGCCGGCCGACGATTTCATCGCGCGTGCCGCCCAGCAGCTCAAGTGCCGCCTGGTTCGCCTCGCGCACCGCACCGCCGGCATCGGTGATCACGCAGGCATCGGGCGCGTGCTCGAAGAACGCCGCGTAGCGCTCGAGCTCCTTGCGCATCAACTCGAGCTCGGCGAGCACGCTTTCGATCTCGGTCATGGCTGTGATTCGGGCTGTGATTCGGGCTGCGGCTCGAGCAGCCAGGCGATGCCGCGCGGCCCCTGCGGCCCTTCGATGAGGCGCGTGCTGAGCCTGACTGCGATGCGCAGCTCGGGCGCGAGCACGATCGTGCGCCAGCTGCGCTCGGCAGCGGGATCGCGCGCCGCGAGCGCCTGCAGCTTGCTGCGGAAGCTCGCGCGCTGGTCGAGCGCCACGAGAGCGGCGAGCGGCCTCGCGCGCAGGTCGCGCTTGCGGCGCTGGAGCACGTCGACCGCAGCGCCGTTGGCCTCCTGGATGCTGCCCTCGGTGTCGGTGATCAGGTAGGCCTCGGTGGCGCGCTCGAAGAACTCGACGTAATGGCGATGCTTCGCGGCGAGCGCCTCGAATCTCGCTTTCAGCTCCAGCCAGGCTGTCGTGACCTCGTCCATCTGCCTCGAACCATACGCTCTCCATGTTGCCAGCGTACGCTGGCGTACAAACGTTTCGTTCCCCTGGAGGCGGTCCCATACTGCCCGGGCTCGCGGCAGTCAGCATTCCGCGAGTCCCTCCTTTCGCCTGCGGGGACGCGACATGAACGCGGTACACGTCAGCGGCCAGAACCGGCTGCTGTCGCTGCTGTCCGCATCGGAAAGACAGCGCGTAGTCGATCGCTGCGAGAGGATTCGCCTGGAGCACCGAACGGTGCTTTACGAAGCCGGCGCGCAAATCGAGCAGGTCTATTTCCCGCTGAGCGGCATGGTGTCGCTGGTGATCTCGAGCGAGGGCGGCCAGACCGTCGAGGTCGGCACGGTCGGCAACGAGGGCATGCTCGGCACCCAGATCGTGCTCGGCGCGCGGACCAGCCACGTCGAAGCGGTGATTCAGGTTGCCGGCGAGGGCCTGCGCATGGCGCGCAACGACCTGCAACGCGAGCTCAAGCGTGACGGCAGGCTGCGATCGCTTGCCGAGCGCTTCGCGCAGTCGCTCACCAACCAGATCGCGCAGTCGGTGCTTTGCAACCGCGCCCACCAGGTCGATGAACGGCTGTGCCGCTGGTTCCTGATGACGCACGACCGGGTCGGTAAAAACGACATGATCCTCACGCAGCAGTTCGTGGCCCAGATGCTCGGCGTGCGCCGGCCGAGCGTCACGGTGGCCGCCGGCGTGCTGCAGAAGGCGGGTCTGATCAC
>DASWER010000097.1:0-2922 GCA_036394655.1 Burkholderiales bacterium | reverse complement strand
TCGTCGAGGCGCTACAGGGTCAGCGTGCCGACGCTCGTGCCGCCGCAGACGTACAGCACCTGCCCGGTGACAAAGCCGGCGTCGCGGTCGGCGAAAAACATGACTGCCCGGGCAACGTCGTCGGGCTGACCTAGCCGCTTCACCGGGATTCCCTGGATCACGTGGTCGACCTGGGGGCTGCCCTCGGGAACGATGCTGTGGAAGTTCGCCGTCTGGATCGGCCCGGGCGCGACCACGTTCACCGTGATGCCGTGCGGCGCCAGCTCGAGCGCCCAGGTGCGCGCCATGCCGAGCATCCCCGCCTTGGTCGCCGAATAGGCGGTGCGCGTCGGCAGGCCGAGCACCGCGCGCGACGACACCAGCACCACGCGCCCGAGGCCGGCGCTTTTCATCGTCGGCAGCGCCGCCTGCACCAGCACGATCGCCGCGGACAGGTGCAGGTTCACCAGCGCATTCAGGTCCTGCAGCTTGAGATCCGGCAGCGGGGCAGGGCGGATCACTCCCGCGTTATGAATCACCGTGGTGACCGCGTGATCGCGCGTGATCTCCGCCGCCGCGCGCCGCGTCGCTTCGGCGTCCAGAAGGTCGACGTGCATGTGCCGCAGCTTTGGATGCGCGAGCCCCGACGGTTGCACGTCCAGCGAGACGACCTCCTGGCCGGCGTCGAGCAGCCGCCTGGCGATCGCCCGGCCGATGCCGACACTGCCGCCGGTGACGATCGCGGCGCTCACAGGAAAAGCTGGATCGAGGGCAGCATCGCGTCGCAGTTGAGGATATCGACCCGCTTCAGGCGAATGCGCAGCCGGTCCTGCGACCACACCAGCGTGTGCCAGGCGGTGGCGGCGTAGCGCTGCGAATCGTCGACGCGCGTTTCCGTATAGATGAATGGCGTACGGGTCAGATATTCCCCATGGTCGGCATCGGCCCGCTCGATGTCCGGCTCCTGCAGCACATGCAGGCAGCGGCTCGCCGGGCGCTGCGAGTAGGCGAGGGGACTCTTGAGGCGCTCGATGCGCAGCTTGAGGAGCAGCTTGTCCTCATAGGCGAGCGAGTTGTGCAGCAGGGGATCGGTCTGCCCTGGCGCCGCCGGCACCCAGTAGTGGGCGTCGTCGGTGAAGAGCTCGTACCACTCATCGAATCTCCTTTCATCGATGAGGCGCGCCTCATGTTTCACGAACCGCACGATATCGGCGATCGTCGGCCGCGCGCTCATTGCATGAACTCGCGCCAGGCGCGGAACTGGTTGCGCATCGAGATATCGCTGGTGCCGTTCGCCGTCACCTCGCGGGCGTCCACCTCCGCCGCATCGAAGTTACGCTGCAAGTTCACCCACTCGTTGCCGTGCGCGGCAAGGCCTTCTTGGATCGCGCGGTAGCAGTGCAGGTCGTCATGGCCGACAACCGACATGGGCGAATTGATCAGCCGGTTGTAGGCGACCGTACGCTCGAGCAGCGCGTCCGGCGCGCCTTTCAGGCGGAACGTCCACGACTCCAGCAGCGTCTTGTCCGCAGCCAACGGCCGCGCCACGCGGATCGACTGGATCGCGCCCTTGATGGTGAGGCTCGGGTAATAGACGGTGTTATGCCGCACCGTCCCCAGAATCTGCTTCGCCCGCTCATCGCCGTACGCGCGCTTCATCGCCGCTTCGTACTCGGGCACGCTCGAGTAGGACGAGTGGATCGAAAAGTTGACGCCGGAGAAGCTGTGGCCATGCGCATACACGCGCACGCCCATGTCGTCGAAGAACTTGTAGTCGCTCGCGAACGGCGCGATCTGCTCGATCGACATGGGTTTCGCCCGGTCCGCAGGCTGACCCTCCCAGAGTTTTTTCGCGGTGCCGGCCGACGAGGCGTGCGCGATCATCGGGTGCATCGTGTCGTTCAGGTTCTCGACGAACATCTTCCAGTTGCAGTTGTGCAGGAAGCGCAGGCAGCCGCCGGTGAGCTCGAGCTCGCCCGCGGGCGAGCGGTCGGCGAGATTGTCGATCGAGGAGAGCGAGTCGCCGAAGTACTCGCGAAAGCCGACGCCGTCCTCCGCCAGCCGCACAAACACGAAACCCCGGTAGGTCTCCACGTGCTTGACCGCCGTCAGGCCCAGGTTCGCCTTTTCCAGCCGGGTGCCGCCATAACCGTCCTTCAGCGGGATATTGATCAGCGAGCCGTCCGTCCGATACGTCCAGGCGTGGTACGGGCAACGGAAGGTCTTGCCGGCATTGCCGGCGAGGTCGCCGACGACCTTGGTGCCCTTGTGCGCGCAGCGGTTCATCAGCACGCGGATCGTGCCGTCGGTGTGGCGCACCATGATCACCGGCTTCGCGGCGATATCGAGCGTGATGAAATCGCCGGCGTCCGGGATCTGGCTCGCGTGGCCGGCGTAGACCCAGGTGCGCGACCAGAGCCGCTCCATCTCGAGCTGGAAGACTTCCGGGTCGGTATAGACGTCGCGGTGGACGCGATCGGCCTCGATCAGGCGCTCAAGCTGCCCGGCATCATCGCGGTACTTGCCCATGCCCCATTGTAGAATCACCTAAATGATTGTTTTCGACCTGCTTTGTACCGGCGGCCACCGCTTCGAGGGCTGGTTCGCCTCCGCCACCGAGTATGCCTCGCAGAAGGAGCGGCGGCTGCTGTCCTGCCCGACCTGCGGCTCAGATCACGTCGAGCGGGTGCCCTCGGCCACGCGCGCCAACCTTGGCGCCGAGCCGCCGAAGCCTCCCAAGGTGCCGGCACAGTCCGCCAAGACGCCCGAAATGGAAGGCAAGGACCCCTTTGCGATCGCGCAGATGCTCTATTCGCGCATGCTCGACGAGCTGCTGACCAAGAGCGAGGACGTGGGGAAAGACTTTCCGGCCGAAGCCCGCAAGATCTTCTACCGCGAGTCCCCCGAGCGCGCGATCCGCGGCCAGGCCACCCAGGAAGAGCA
>DASWER010000096.1:0-7286 GCA_036394655.1 Burkholderiales bacterium | reverse complement strand
CTCACGCTCGGCCGCTTCAGCGACACGGCGCCCTGGACGAGCGATTACACCTACCAGCACATCTACTACCGCTCGATCGCCGAGAAGCGCGAGGACTATCTCAGCACCCACGACTACATCTGGCGCTGGGACACCGACTGGTTCTGGTGCTCGAAGAACGTGCTGGCGCAGAATCCGCTGATCCGCCGCCTCTATGGACGCGAGCGGCTGGGCTCGCGGACCTACACGAAGATCATGCGCTGGAACAGCCGCATGGGGATTACCAAAAGGCTGGAGCGCGCGATGGGCCTGCACTCCGAATCGGTGATCCAGGACGTCGACATCCCGATTGGCCGCGCCGCCGAATTTTTGGATTTTTATGCGAGGGAAATCGCGCTGTGGCCGCAGTGGATCTGTCCGATCGGGCCGCAAGGGGGCCGCTTCTCGCTCTACCCGATGAAGAGCGAGTGGACCATCAACTTCGGCTTCTGGGACGTGAAGCGCACGCGCGAGGCGCACGCCGCCGGGCACTTCAACCGGCTGATCGAGCGCAAGGTGATCGAGCTGGGCGGCATCAAGTCGCTCTACTCGGACAGCTTTTTCACGCCGGAGGAATTTCAGCGCCACTACGGCGGTGCGGCGTATGGCGCGCTGAAGCTGAAGTACGACCCGCAGGGCGCGTTTCCCCAGCTCTACGAGAAATGCGTCCTTAGGCGCTAGGACGCCGGGCTCTTTCCTTCCGGTCGCGGCGCGGGCGTCTGTTGCGGCGCGCCGGGCGCATTCGGCGTGCGCCGCAGAGGCACGTACCACACCGAGGGGCGGATGCCGCCACCCTGCGGATAGAGCTCCATCAGCGCGTAGACCATGAGCGGCATGTCGGTCGTGACTTTGAGGCCAAGCTGGCGCGCCGCCTGCACCGTGATCGGGTAGTCGTGCGTCCAGCGCCCCTCGGTGAGCACGGTGGCGACCTGGAGCGACTGCTTCTCCGGCAGGTGCTTCATCAGTACTTGCGTGACGAAGCTCGCGACCTGGATGCGCGCCTTCTGCGCCATGTCGGCGAGCATCAGGAACTCGTCGCCGACGCGCTGCGCGCCCTTGATCTCGACCACCTTTACGATCGAGGCCGCCGGCATGTCGCCGAGCTGCGGATCGACCGGGCCGAGCACGGCGTTGGCGTCCATCACGATCTCATCGGCCGCCAATGCGATCAGCGTGCCGCCGCTCATGGCGTAATGCGGCACGAACACGGTGACCTTGCCCTTGTGCTCGACCAGCGCCTTGGCGATCTGCTCGGCGGCGAGCACCAGGCCCCCGGGCGTGTGCAGGATGACGTCGATCGGCTGCTCGGGAGGCGTGAGACGGATCGCCCGCAGCACGGCCTCCGAATCGTCGATGCTGATGCTCGCGGCAACCGGCACTCCCAGGATGCTGGCGCTTTCCTGGCGGTGGATCATGGCGATCACACGCGACTTGCGGGATTCCTCGAATTGCCCGAGGAGCGCCGCGCGCTGCTTGTCGGGGCCGCGGCCGCCGAATACCTGCACCAGTACAATGAACAGCAGCGCGAGCCAGAACGCCGCGCGAGCGAGGTTGGCAACGTGCAGGGACCAGGGGCGCTTTTGTTGTTCCACCTATCGTGAGACTAGCACTGCTCGGTTTCGCCGTGGTTGTCAGCTTCGTTGCAAGTGTCGCAGCGCAGGCGCCGCATACCCACGAGCACGAGTTCGGCGATGCGGAGAAGTGGTCGCAGGTGTTCGATGACCCGAAGCGCGATACCTGGCAGAAGCCGCACGAGGTGATCCAGGCGCTGCGCCTGGCGCCCGACGCCACGGTCGCCGACATCGGCGCCGGCACCGGCTATTTCGCCGTGCGCTTCGCGCGCATGCTGCCCAAGGCGAAGGTCTACGCCGCCGATGTCGAGCCCGAGATGGTGCGCCACCTCGCCGCGCGCGCCAAGCGCGAGCAGCTGCCCAACATGCACGCCGTGCAGGCGCAGCCCGATGACGCGAGGCTGCCCGAGAAGGTGGATCTCGCCATCCTGGTCGACACCTATCACCACATCGATGGGCGCAGCCGCTATTTCGCCAAGCTCAAGGACGCGCTGAAGCCCGGAGGCCGCATCGCGATCATCGATTTCACGCTCGATTCGGAGATCGGTCCGCCGCCGCGCGCGCGCGTCACCCCGGAGCAGGTGAAGCGCGAGCTCGCCGCCGCCGGCTACGCGCTCGCCGCCGAGCACGACCTCCTGCCCAACCAGTACTTCCTGGAATTCCGGCCAAACTAAATCGGGGTCAGACCCCTGACGAAAATCCGGGTCAGGCACCGATTTGCGCTCATGGGTATCTCAATTCGTCCCACGGCTGGGCGAACTGGCCGTGCTCCTCCACACGTTCTCGTCACTGCGACAAATCGAGCAGACGCCGCCGAATTCGGCCTCGGCGATCATTTCTGCAGGGGTCTGACCCCGATTTTCAGAGACTGGGCTTCGGCTCGCCGCCGAAAGTCTTCTCGTGGCGCTCCTGGCACTGGATGCAGCGGTTCGCGGCGGGGAAGGCTTTCAGCCGCTCGAAGCCGATATCGCTGCCGCAGTCGACGCAAATGCCGTACTCGCCGCCTTTCAGGCGGTCGCGCGCGGCTTCGAGCGCGCGGAATTCGTCGAGATCGCGCGACAGGTCCGCCTGCTCGAGGTCGGCGAAGAGCGAAGCCACGGATTGGTCGCCGCTGTCCGGCGCCGGGCCGGCGTGCTCCGCGTAGGGGTGTTCCCGGCTGCGCTCAGCATCCTCGCGCAGCTCGGCGAGCAGGGCCTCGCGGCGCTGCTCGATCAGGTGGCTGAGGGTCTTGGTCTCGTTACGGGTGAGCGGCATCGCAACCTCCACAAATCAATGCGCCTTGCAAATGCTGTTCCAGGCTAGTGGTTGAACCGCGTGCGCGGATCGAAGCGCGAGGTTTCGCGCAGCTCCTCGAAGAGCTTTTTCTCGCGCTCGGTGAGCGTGCCCGGCACGGCGATGTCGAGCACCGCGTAGAGATCGCCCGCGCCGCCGCCGGGCTTGGGCAGTCCCTTGCCGGCCAGGCGCAGCTTTTGCCCGCCCTTGGAGCCCGGCGGAACTTTCATCGTGACGCGGCCTTCGAGCGTCGGCACTTCCACCTGCGCGCCGAGCGCCGCTTCCCAGGGGCTGACCGGCACCTCGATCTCGAGGTCGTGGCCGCGCGCCTTGAACAGCGGATGCGGCTCGAGCACGATCTGCAGGTAGAGGTCCCCGGCCGGCCCGCCATTCATGCCGGGCCCGCCTTTGCCGCGCAGCCGCAAGCGCTGCCCGTCGACCGCGCCTTTCGGAATGCGCGCGCGGATCGACCGGCCATCGAGCTGGAACTCGCGCTCGGCGCCGCGGAACGCCTCCTCGAGGGTGATGCGCACCGGCGTCTCGTAGTCCTCGCCGGGGATCGGCACGTTGCGGCCGAAGCCGCCGCGCCGGCCCTGGGCGCGGCCGAAGATGCCCATCTGCTCGAACAGATCCGACAGATCGACGTCGCGCAGGTCTTCCTGGCGGCCCGAGCCGAAGCGGTCGAACCAGTCCGGCGGCGGCCGGAAGTCCTGGCCGGGGCGGTGGCTACCCAGGCTGTCGAACGCGGCGCGTTTTTCCTTGTCGCGCAGCGTCTCGTAGGCCTCGGACACTTCCTGGAACTTCTCCTTGGCGTTCGCCTCCTTGGAGACGTCCGGGTGGTACTTGCGGGCGAGCTTGCGGTAGGCCTTCTTGATCTCATCCTCGCTCGCCGAGCGCTCGACGCCGAGGACCTTGTAGTAATCCTTGTACTTCATCCCCCGAATATGGGGGTTTTCCCGCCAGAGTTAAAGCGCGGCCGTGATCAGACGGCTAACAGCGGCGGCAGCGCCGGGTCGGCCGCATCAATTCGGCCAGGCTTATGAATGTTTCGCCGCAAGCCGCGCGGCGAGCTCGACGAACACCATCGCGTCGGTGCCCTTCTTCATGTGCAGGTCGAACCCGGCCGCGGCGGCATGGCGCACGTCCTCGGGCTCGGAGTAGCCGGTCACGGCGACCAGCATCAGCGCCTTGCCGAACGGCATGCGGCGGATCTCCTGCGCCACGGCGTACCCGGTGACGTCGGGCAGCCCGATATCGATCAAGGCGAGGTCGGGCTGCCATTGCCGCGCCTTGTCGATCGCGGCGCGACCCAGAAGGCACTGCCAGGTCTCGTGGCCCTCCGATTGCAGAAGCAGCGCGAGCGTGGAGACGAAGTCCCGGTTGTCATCGCACAGGAGAATCCGCAGGGCCATCGTTGGATGGTCGTCATGCTACGCAGGTAACATGGCCGCCGCTGTCGGGCTGTCCCCGACGATTCAATCTTTTGCATATGAGTCCGCTCGAAGCTCTGCTTGCCAATAACCGGCGCTGGGCCGCCGACATGGCGCGCCAGGACCCGGAGTTCTTCGCGCGCCTGTCGCACCAGCAGGCGCCCGAGTACCTCTGGATCGGTTGCTCCGACAGCCGCGTGCCGGCGAACCAGATCGTCGGACTTCTGCCCGGCGAGATGTTCGTCCACCGCAACGTCGCCAACGTGGTGGTGCACGCCGATCTCAACTGCCTGACGGCGATCCAGTTCGCGGTCGATGTGCTGAAGGTGCGCCATGTCATCGTCTGCGGCCATTACGGCTGCAGCGGCGTGCTCGCTGCGCTGCGCGATGACAAGCTGGGACTCTCCGACAACTGGCTGCGCCATGTGCAGGACGTGCGCTGGAAACACCGCGGCCAGATCGACGCCATCGCGGCTGAGGTCGAGCGCCACCGCCGACTCTGCGAACTGAACGTGGTCGAGCAGGTACTGAACGTCAGCCAGACCACCGTGCTGCGCGAAGCCTGGGCGCGCGGCCAGGACCTCGCGGTGCACGGCTGGATCTACGACATCCGCGACGGCCTGTTGCACGAGCTGCAGGCCGCGCGTACCGGGCCGTGAGATGAATCGCTCGATCGAGTTCTTCGATCGGCAGTTCGGGCGACAAGCCCAAGCGGGCGACTACGGGCTGAACCCATTCGAGCAGGCGGTACTGCCTCATCTCCACGGCGAGGTGCTGGATCTCGGCTGCGGCTTGGGCAATCTCTCGATCGCTGCGGCGCGCGCGGGATGCCGCGTCACCGCGCTCGATGCAAGTCCTGCCGGCGTCGACGACCTCGCAAAGCGCGCGCGCGAGCAAGGCCTTGCGATCGAGGCCCGCGCCGAGGACCTGCGCAACTTCGAACCCCGGCGCGAATACGACTGCGTCGTAGCGATCGGGCTGCTGATGTTTTTCGCCTGTCCGGACGCGCGGCGCGTCCTCGAACGCTTGCAGGGCGCGGTGCTTCCCGGCGGCCTTGCTGCCGTGAACGTCCTGATCGTTGGCACGACTTTCATGGAGATGTTCGATCCGATCGGCTACTGCCTTTTCGGCGCCGATGAGCTTACCGCGGCGTTCAAGGACTGGAGCATCGTGTCGTCGCGCGAGGAAGAGTTCCCTGCGCCGGGTCAGACACTCAAGCGGTTCCACACACTGATCGCGAAGAAGTAAACTGCCCCACGCATGACCCTCCGTATGCTGCGTGCTCCCGCTCGTCCTGGTCGCGATCGGCATTTCGTCAGTTAGCAAATTGCGCAGCGTTCTTCCGGCGTTCCGGGAGCTTCATGGGGTCCCCGTCAAAGCATGTATCCGATATCCGAGGCGCCCGTCGGATAAGCGAATATCGTGTCCTGCAGATGCTTTGCACCCATGCCTTGGCGAATCGCGAGGGCGAAGACATTGATCACCTCGTCCGCGTGCGGGCCGACCAGGTGCGCGCCGAGAATGCGCTGCGTGCCATCCTCGATGAGCACCTTGAAGCCGTAGGTCGGCTCGGCAACCCGGCGCGCCGCGTACCAACTCGACGCTTTCTCGGATCGCACGCGGAATTTGAGGCCTTGTTGATGGGCCTGCTCCTCGCTCAAGCCGGCCGCCGCGATCGGCGGGATCGTGAACGCGACGCTCGGCACACTAAGGTAGTTGGGCTTTCTGTGATTGCCCTTCAGCATGTTGTCTGCCGCGATCCGGCCGTCATGCGCGGCTACCGGCGTCAGCGGCGGCCCGCCCGATGCGGCGTCGCCCGCCGCGTACACCGCCGGGTTCGAGACGCTCTGTAAATACTCGCTGAGCTTCAGGCGGCCTCTGTTGCGGTCGACTCCTGCGGCGTTGAGGTCGAGCGCATCGAGATCGGGAACGCGTCCCGCAGCGTGCACCACAAGATCAGTCTCGAACGACTCGGCATTGCCGGGCGCCGAAGCATGAACCACGAAATCCGATGGGCGCTGTTCGATTCGCTCGACGCGCGTTTCGAGGCGCACGTCGATGCCGATGCTGCGCGATTTCTCCATCAGCCATCCGACGAGATCGGCATCGAACGTTTTGAGCATGCGCTCACCGCGTTGCAGGACGGTGACCTGAGCCCCCGCGCGCGCCGCGAGGTGCGAGAACTCGGCGGCGATGTATCCGCCGCCGACGAACAAGATGCGCTTCGGCAGAGCGTCGAGCTCCAGGAATTCGCTGCTCGAGATGAGGTGCTCTTCACCGGCGATGCGCAGCTTCGCCGGCACCGCGCCCGCGGCGATGAGAACGAACCGCGCCTCGAGCACCTCGCCCGCCACCTCGAGGGAATGCGCACCGCGGAATCGAGCGTGGCCGCGATAGACATCGATGCCCTTGCTTGCGAAGCTTTTCTCCATCATCGCGGGAACGGGCTCGGTGAAACCGCGCTTGAAGCTCATGAGCGCCCGCCAGTCGATCGACGGCTCGCCGCCGCCCACGCCCTTGCCGCGCATGCGCCACGCGTGATCGACCGCCTCGGCAGCGCCGAGCAGCACCTTCTTTGGATCGCAACCGCGCAGGGCGCAGGTGCCGCCCAGCGGAAGATGGTCGACGAGCGCCACGCGCCAGCCGGCGCTGCGGCAATGCTTGGCGGCAACCGCGGCCGCCGTTCCACTGCCGATGACTACGAGGTCGTAGCTCCTCGCCAAAGGCCTTGCAATCTCAGGCGCAGCAGCAGCGTTGTGCCTGGATAGGGGGGCACTTCACCGAGCCGAACGAGCAGAACACGCAGCAATCGCCCGCCTTGGGCCGCAGCAGCGCCTGGCAATTGGTGCACGCGTAGTAGAACTGGCAGGCGTCGGTCGGCATGGCCTCGGCTTTGGCAAAGCCGCACTTCGGGCAGGTCAGCACCGACTCGAGAATCGCCTGGCTCATTGCTTCAGCGTCGAAGGATAGCCGGCGTTCGCCGTCGCCTTCGTCA
>DASWER010000095.1:0-12705 GCA_036394655.1 Burkholderiales bacterium | reverse complement strand
GCACTGGGAATCGATCAACGAGGCGGGCGGCTCGGGCAACGACTTCGACTACGACCTCTACAACGGCAAGCTCAACACTTACCGTGCCGCCGAGAAACATGGCATCACCGGCGTGCCGATCTACGAGCGCGAGTTTCAGCTCGCGCCGCGCAGTCCCGGCGTGGATAAGGCGCTGCGCGTGCCGAACTTCAACGATGCCTATGTCGGCGCGGCACCCGATATCGGCGCGCAGGAAACCGGCGCGCCCATTCTGCAGTTCGGTCTCAAAGGGGCTGAAAGTCGGGACGCAGCGACATTAAGAACGGCGCGGAAACAGTGACTTGAGGATTCGGCACGACATGCCGTCGTCGTTTCACCACAGATTCGTAGTACCGACCACGACAAGCGAGTAATAAGCAACTGATCTAGCGAGATTTCTCCCGCTGGCACGCACCGTGCTTTTGTCCCTGCCCGAACTACATCCGCGGCAGGAAACGCGTGCCGCACGCAGCCAAGCTTAACGCTGCGTTTCTGTTCGTGAAAGGGAGAAACGATTTTGAGATTCCGTAAATCGCAGATTGCTCTTGCCGCGCTGGCTGCATGCGGCGCATTGCCGCTTGCTGCGCAGGCGGCGCCCACCATTTCCTGGACCTCGCTCGCCAACGGCGCCGTGCTCACGGGCACGGTGAACGGCGCCGCGTGCGCCGTGAACACGAGCGCCGACACGACGCGCGTCACCTTCTGGGCGACCAACTGGCAGATCAACAACGACTACAGCCCGCCCTTCAATTGCGATTTCCCCACCACGCAGCTGCGTGATGGCGCGTACACGCTCAGGGCCGTTGCGTACGACGCGAACGGCGCCTCGACCGAGTCTGCGATCAACATCACGATCAACAACAGCGGCACGGCGACCGTAACACCGACGCCGACGGTTACGCCGACGCCGACTGTGACACCGACACCGACTGTCACGCCGACGCCGACACCCACCGTCACGCCCACCCCGACTTCCGCCACGCCGACACCAGCGCCGCTCAGCGGCGCGCTCGACGTCTGGTTCAAGTCGCCGCTGGCCGGCACGACCGTTCGCGGCGTGCTCAGCGGCGGCAGCAACTGCTACGTGAACGCCTCGGGCAGCGTGAGCCGCGTCCAGTTCTTCCTGGATAACGCCGCGCTCAACACCGACAGCACCGTCTCCGACGGCATGCAGTGCGCGCTCGACACGACCAAGTTCGCGAACGGCTCGCACCAGCTGAAAGCCACCGCGTACGCGGCCGACGGCAGCTCGCGCAACGACGTCATCAGCGTCAACATCCAGAACGCAGCGACCGTTACGCCGACGCCGACTGTTACGCCGACGCCCACCGTGACGCCGACGGTCACGCCGACGCCGACGGTCACGCCGACGCCGACCGTCACGCCGACACCGACGCCGACCAGCAGCACCACGATCGCCGCCGCCGACATCCTCGGCCAGGCGAGGCAGGACCTGCCGTTCGCACAGCAAAGCGGCTACGGCGGGCAGGTTCTCGGCCAGTACCCGGCAGCGAAAGACATCCCGGAAACCGGCATTCACGGCCCCGCGCTGCCGAATGGCGAGACGCTGCGCCTGGGCAAGGTGGTGGACCCGCTCGACTCGGCGCGCAAGGCTTTCGCCTTCCAGCTTGGACCGAACGACACGCTCACCTCGGGCTCACGCCGCTCGGAGTTCGAGTTCACGCCGAATGTCGAATTCGGCAAGACCTACTGGATCGCCTATAGCGTGTACGTCTACGACTGGGGCACGCTGCTGAACGGCGACGACGCCCTGTTTGGCGCGCAGGTGCACTCCGGCAACAGCAACCTCGGCCTGAGCCCCTCTTTCACCATCTATACGCAAGGGGCGCATGGCGGGCGCACGCTGCAGGTGTATCGCCAGTACAGCACCAGCACCAGCCCGACGCAGAGCAACTCGATCACTTACCGGTACCCGGATGTTCCGCTGCCGTTCGGACGCTGGATCGACTTCGCCATCAAGTTCCGTCACGCCATCGACAACAGCGGCGTGCTGCAGATCTGGATGGATGGCAACCCGATCGTCGACTACACGGGGCCTCTCGGCTTCCGCACCGGGTACTTGGACTACGCGAAGTTCGGCTACTACAACTGGTCCAGCTTCGACTCCACCCGCAAGGTGCTGCTGCGCTCGCCGATCCTGGTCAACGACCCGACCGGCAGCAAGTACCAGGCAGCCGACCTGCGGTCCTACGTACAGCAATCCCAATAACTGAAAGTTGAAGGGAGAAACCATGAAATTCCATAAGACCCCCATTGCCCTCGCCGTCGTCGCGGCCTGCGGCGCACTACCGCTCGCCGCGCAAGCGGCGCCCACCGTGTCGTGGAACGCGCCGATGAACGGTGCCGCGCTGCGCGGCAACGTCAGCGGCAGCGCCTGCGCCGTGACCACCAGCAGCGATACCGACCGCGTCACGTTCTGGGCCGACAACTGGCAGATCAACAACGATTACAGCCCGCCCTTCAACTGCGACTTCCCGACGACCCAGCTGCGCGACGGTGCCTATACGTTGCGCGCGGTCGCGTTCGACGCCTCGGGCGCATCGACCGAAGCGCGCATCAGCATCACGGTCAATAACAGCGGGACGGTATCGACCGTTACGCCCACGCCGACGGTTAGCCCGACCCCGACCAGCACGACGAGCACTACGCTCGCGCTCGGCGGCGTTGCGACCGCCTCGCCAACGCCAACGACCACTACGACTACGGCCGTCTCGGCCACCCCGACGCCGACCACCACGACAGGGTCGACGCCGGCGCCGCTGAGCGGCTCGCTCGATGTGTGGTTCAAGGCGCCGCTAGCCGGCGCGACCGTCAGCGGCGTCCTCAATGCCGGCAGCTCGTGCTACGCGAATGCCTCCGGCAGCGTAAGCCGCGTCGCCTTCGTCCTGGATAGCACCGCGCTCAACACCGACAGCACCGTCTCCGACGGCATGCAGTGCGTGCTCGATACGACCAAGTTCGCCAACGGCAGCCACCAGCTCAAGGCGACCGCCTACGACTCCTCGGGCAATTCGCGCACCGACGTCATCAGCATCAATGTGCAGAACACAGCGCCCAATGCCGCGCCGACGGTGTCGGTCACTTCGCCGACTGCCGGGCAGACGGTGTCGGGCACCGCAATGGCGTACGCCGCCACTGCGACCGACGATGCCGGCGTGTCGAAGGTCGACTTCTTCATCGACAGCACGTCTCTCGGCACGAAGACCTCTGCGCCCTACGGCGGCACGTTGGACACCACCAAGCTCGCCAACGGCACCCACGTGCTGAAGGCCGTGGCATACGACGCGCAGGGGCTCAGCGCCACCTCGCAGGTGTCGATCAACGTATCGAACACCGTCACGGTGACGCCCACCCCGACGCCGACCACCACGACAGGGTCGACGCCGGCGCCGCTGAGCGGCTCGCTCGATGTGTGGTTCAAGGCGCCGCTCGCGGGCGCGACGATCAAGGGCGTGCTCAATGGCGGCACCGGCTGCTACGTCAACGCCTCGGGCAGCGTCGCGAAGGTCGCCTTTTCCATCGACTCCACGGCGCTTAACACCGACAGCACGCCTTCCGACGGCATGCAGTGCGTGCTCGACACCACTAAGGTCGCCAACGGCACGCACCAGATGAGCGCGACCGTGTACGGCACCGACGGCACCACGCGCAGCGACGTGATCAGCGTCAACGTGCAGAACACCGTGGCGAATGCGGCACCGACCGTGTCGCTCACCTCTCCCACCTCGGGCCAGACGGTTTCCGGCACAGCGCTCGCCTACTCCGCGAATGCGGCCGACGATGTCGGCGTGGCGCGCGTGGACTTTTTCGTCGATTCCACGTCGCTCGGCAGCAAGACCTCGGCACCGTACAGCGGCACGCTCGACACCACCAAGCTCGCCAACGGCACGCACGTGCTGAAGGCAGTGGCGTACGACTCGCAGGGGCTTAGCGCCACCTCGCAGGTGTCGGTCAACGTCTCGAACACCGTGACGGTGACGCCGACGCCCACCACGACGGCGACGGCAGCCCCGGGCGCTGGCGCGCTCGACGTGTGGTTCAAGGCTCCCGCTGCGGGCGCCACGGTCTCCGGTCAGCTCAATGCCGGCACTTCGTGCTGGGTCAACGGCACGGGCGTGACGCGCGTCGCGTTCTTCCTGGACAACGCCGCGCTCAATACCGATACGACGATGTCGGACGGTATGCAGTGCACGCTGGACACCACGAAGTTCGCGAACGGCACGCACCAGCTGAAGGCCACCGCGTTCGCCGCGGACGGCTCTTCGCGCAACGACATCATCAGCGTCAACATCCAGAACGCCTCGGCCACGCCGACACCGACGCCCACGGTCACGCCAACACCGACCGTGACGCCGACCCCCACTGTCACGCCGACCCCGACGCCGACGCCGGTGCAGGGAATTTCCGGCCTGCCGGTGAACGGCGCGCGCGCCGTGGCGACCTTCGAGTCGATCGGCCTTTATTGGACGCCGCCGTCGAACCCCGGCTCCGCCGGCTGCTCGGTCATCTTCCGCAAGGCGGGTGACGCCTCGTGGAGGAACGGTCTCGCCATGTGGTATGACCCGAGCAACAACGAGTGCCGCGGCAGCCTGGTGCTGCTCGAGCCCGGCACCAGCTACGAGGTGCAGATCGGCCTCGCCGGCCAGTCGCCGAGCGCCGGCCTCGCGGTCAGCACCTGGAGCGAGCAGTTCCCGGTCGCCCAGGTCATCACGCTGCCCGCCGGCACGCGCACTACGCCGCTCGCCATCACGCAGGGCGGAAGCGCGAGTGGCTACGTCGTGTACCAGGCCGATCCGGCCGGCACCACGATCGACGTGCAGAACGCGTACGCCAACAACGTCACCATCTCGGCGCCGTACGTGATCCTGCGCGGCTTCACGCTGAAGGGCGCGCAAAACGATGCGATCAACCTGCTCAATGGTGCGCGTGACCTCGTCATCGAGGGCAACGACATCAGCGGCTGGGGCAGCCTGCGCTCCACCGGCAACTGGGCGTATGGCGCGGACTACGAAGCCGGCGTTCGTTGCGAGAGAGTCGCGACGCTCGAGCGCGTAGTGGTCCAGCGCAACAAGATCCACGACCCGCGTTATGGCGCGAACAGCTGGGACTCCGCGCACCCGGCCGGCCCGCAGGGCATGAGCTTCAACTTCTGCGGCGGCAACAACGTCATCCGCTACAACGAGGTGACGAGCTCCGATTACAAACACTTCTACAACGACGGCATCGGCGGCTCGGACAACTATACGAGAGAGGGCTTTCCGAACTATGACTCGGACATCTACGGCAACTACGTGCAAGGCGTGATGGACGACGGACTCGAAATCGAGGGCGGCGACCGCAACGTGCGGATCTGGGGCAATTATCTCGACCAGACGGGCACGGGCATCTCGAGCACCGTGAACTCCGTCGGGCCGCTCTATATCTTCCGCAACGTCTACAACCGCAGCCGCATGCGTTACCTGAGCTCGTACGATCAAGACGATCGCGGTCCGTTCTTCAAGGCAGGCTCCGATACCTCGGTCGGCAACGGCCGCCGCTACGTGTTCCACAACACGTCGCTGCAGCCGACCGATTCGAGCGCGAGCTATGGCCTCGGCGCGGGCAGCGGGATCCACGGCTCGAGCACCAACCCGCTGACCAACACCGTGTCGCGCAACAACATCTACAACATCTGGAAATCGAGCTGGGATTCGGTTGACCAGACCGGCAGCGGCTTCGGCAACGACGTCAACTACGACCTGTACAACGGCAGTATCAGCGCCGGTGCAGGCGCCGAGACGAATGGCGTCAGGAGCACGCCGACCTATGCCAGCGGCAGCGGCGTCGGCATGAGCGGCATGTACCAGCTCGCGCCGGGCACCGCCGGCTACGGCACCGGCGTCGCCATCCCGAACTTCAACGACGACGTGGCCGCGCCCGACATGGGCGCCCACCAGTCCGGCAAGCCGGCGATGACATTCGGCGTCAACGGCACGCGCTAAACGAAGTTTGTTGTCCTGGAGGCCGGCGCCTTGTGCGCCGGCCTTTTTTTTGGTTCGAGGCCAAAGCCTTCGCTCATGGATCGTGTTGCGGTTCCAACGAAACAGTCGGCTGCCGGCGACACAACAAGACCTGTCGGATCAGGGGCTTGAGGTTCGAGGCAGGGAGCGTGTCGGGTCAAGACCACAGAGCCGTAACAAATCGCACTACGCGGAAAATCCAACGCGTTGAAAGAGAAGACTTTCCCCACCTGGCACAGGCCGTGCTCTCTGTCATGGGCCGAACTACAAAGTTCTGCGCCAAGAAACTACAAGCAAGGGAGAAATCGATGTCCAAGTCCAAGGGATTCACGCTGCTCGAGCTGCTGGTAGTGATCGTGATCATCGGCCTGCTCGCGGGCTACGTCGCCCCGCGCTACTTCGGGCAGATCGGCAAGTCGGAAGTCCAGGTGGCGCGCTCGCAGATCGATTCGCTCGAGAAGGCGCTCGACCAGTACCGGCTCGACACGCGCCACTACCCGAGCGCCGAGCAGGGCCTCGAGGCGCTCGTCGCCAAGCCGACCAACGAAGCGAACTGGAGCGGGCCGTATCTGAAGAAGGCGGTGCCGAATGATCCGTGGGGCCGCGCGTACGTGTACCGCGTGCCCGGCTCGAAGGCCGAGTTCGACCTCTACTCGCTCGGCCGCGATGGCAAGCCCGGCGGTACCGGCGAAGACGCCGATATCGGTCTCAACCAACAGGTCACGCTGAACAAGTAAATGCAATTCAACGTCCACGCCCTCGATACGCAGCAGCAGGTCGTAGCGCTCAGCCTTGAAGCGGCGAGCGAGGCGGCGGCGCGCGACATCGCCCAGAGCCGCGGCCTTTCCGTTTTCTCCGTCGAGGGAAAGCGCCAGGCGTTTGCGCTGCCGCGCCTCACCCGTAGCGGCGGCTTCAAGCCGGCGCTGTTCTCGATCGAGCTGCTCGCGCTGCTCGAGGCGGGCCTCAACCTGGTCGAGGCGATGCAGACGCTCGCCGAGAAGGAAGCGGCCGGCGAGCGTGGACAGGTCCTGGGCGGCGTGCTCGCGGCGATCAACCGCGGCGAGCCGTTCTCGCGCGCCGTGGCGGCGTTCCCGCAGCACTTCTCGCCGCTTTACGTGGCGACGCTCAAGGCGAGCGAGCGCACCGGCGACGTCAAAGAGGCGCTCTCGCGCTACATCGCCTACCAGGGCGAGCTCGACCGCGTGAAGAAGAAGATCGTCTCGGCGAGCATCTATCCGGCGATCCTGGTCGTGGTCGGCGCGCTGGTGCTGGGATTCCTCATGTTCTACGTGGTGCCGCGCTTCGCGCAGGTCTACGAGGACATGTCGGGCACGCTGCCCTTCTTCTCGCAGCTCCTGCTCGCCTTCGGCAGTTTTGTCGGAAAACATGGCTTCTTTTTGTTTTCCGCTTTTATTCTCGGCGTCGGCTCCTCGGCCTGGGCGCTCTCCCGCCCTCAGGTGCGCTCGGCGCTCAACCAGCGCCTGTGGCGCCTGCCGGCGATCGGCGATCGCATGAAGACCTACCAGCTCGCGCGCCTCTATCGCACGGCCGGCATGCTGATGCGCGCCGGCATCCCGGCGGTGCGCGCGCTCGAGATGGTCGAGGACCTGCTCGCGGCGCATCTGCGGCCGCAGCTGCGCCAGGCGCGCGCGCTCATCGAACAGGGCCAGCCGATGTCAGTAGCGCTTGGTACCGCGAGCCTCACCACGCCGGTGGCGGCGCGAATGATGCTGGTCGGCGAGCGCAGCGGCGACATGGGCCAGATGCTCGGCCAGATCGCGCGCTTTCACGATGAGGAGGTGGCGCGCTTCGTCGACTGGTTCACGCGCGCCTTCGAGCCGGTGCTGATGGCGGTGCTCGGCGTCGCGATCGGCCTGGTGGTCGTCCTCATGTACATGCCGATCTTCGAATTGGCGGGGAACATCAAATGAACATTGAAACTCTGGAACGCGAGCACGGCGCCGACGTGGTGAACCACCTGTCGCAGGCGCTGCACATGCCGGGCGTGTCGCTCGAGCAGATGGAGGCCGACGCGGCCGCGTTCGATCTGGTGCCCTACGCCGAGGCGACGCGCCGCGGCTGCATAGCGCTGCGCAACGCCGAGGGTGCCGTTTCCGTGGTGCTGGGAGACCCGTTCGACCTCGACACGCAGGACTGGCTGGAAGAGCGCCTCGCGGTGCCGTTCCGCTATCGCCTCGCGAGCCGCCAGGACCTCGCCGACTACCTCGCGCGCCAGGAATCCACGATGCGCGCCCTCGAGGGCGTGGCCGCCGAGATGCAGAGCGGCGCGCACGCCAAGGACAAGGCACAGGACCTGTCCTTCGAGACCATCAGCGAGACGGATAGCCCCGTCGTGCGCCTGGTGGCTTCCACCCTGTACGACGCGATCAAGGCCGGCGCGAGCGACGTGCACATGGAATCCACCTCCAGCGGCCTGACGATCAAATACCGCGTCGACGGCGTGCTGACGCCCGCCGAGACCGTGCCCGGCATCGAAATCGCCGAGCAGGTGATCTCGCGCATCAAGGTGATGTCCGAGCTCGACATCGCCGAGCGCCGCGTGCCGCAGGACGGCCGCTTCAAGGCGCGCCGCGAAGGCCGCGAGATCGACTTCCGCGTCTCGGTGATGCCGAGCGCGCTGGGCGAAGACGCAGTGCTGCGGATTCTCGACCGGCGCGCCCTGTCCGACCAATTGCAGGGGTTGACGCTCGACGCCCTGGGATTCGAGCAGGACATCAAAGAGCGCATGCGCAAGCTGTCCGCCGAGCCCTACGGCATGCTGCTCGTCACGGGCCCGACGGGCAGCGGAAAAACCACTTCGCTGTACGCGACCATTACTGAGGTCAATAAAGGCCTGGACAAGATCATCACCATCGAGGACCCGGTCGAATATCAGCTGCCGGGCGTGCTGCAGATCCCGGTGAACGAGCAGAAGGGCCTCACCTTCGCGCGCGGCCTGCGCTCGATCCTGCGCCACGACCCCGACCGCATCATGGTCGGCGAGATCCGCGATCCGGAAACCGCGGAGATCGCGGTGCAGTCGGCGCTTACCGGCCACCTGGTCTACACCACGGTGCACGCGAACAACGCCTTCGACGTGATCGGGCGCTTCACGCATATGGGCGTCGACCCGTACAACCTGGTGTCGGCGCTGAACGCGGTGCTGGCGCAGCGCCTGGTGCGCGTGTTCTGCACCAGCTGCAAAGGCAAGGGCTGCGCGCAATGCCGCGGCACCGGCTTCAAGGGCCGCAAGGCGATCGGCGAGCTGCTCGTGCTGAACGACGAGCTGCGCGACCTGATCATCGCGCGCGCCCCGGCAAGAAAACTTAAGGAAGTAGCGCGTGCCGCCGGCACGATGCCGCTCAGGGAGGCCGCACAGCGGCTGGTCAATAACGGTGAAACAAGTCTTGAGGAGATCAACCGTGTCACTTTTGTGGCGTAACAAGCAGCTGCGCGTCGGCCTCGCCGCCGATCGCATCTACATCACCGGCGCGAAGTCGGTCGACCTCGCTGCCAATGACGGCAACTGGGACGCGCCGCTTGCGGCGCTGCCGGCGGTGCTGGCGGATAAGAAGGGCGAGGCCTCGGTCGTGCTCGCCGACCAGTTCGTGCGCTACACGCTGCTGCCCTGGAACGAGGCGCTCAAGACCTCCGAGCAGTGGAGCGCGCTCGCGACGCACCGCTTCACCACCCTGCACGGCCCGCGCGCCGCGGAGTGGCAGATCAACGTCGCCGAGACCGCGCCGATGGGGCCGCGCCTCGCCTGTGCGGTGGACCGCGCGCTCATCACGCAGCTCGCTGATGTATTCGTCAAAGCGAACCTGCGCCTCACCTCGGTGCAGCCGTTCCTGGTGGCGGCGTTCAACCGCATCCGCAAGACGGTCGGCAACGGCTCGTGCTGGATCGTGGTGGAGGAGCCCGGCCGCCTGACGCTCGCGTTGATCGAGCGCGGCATGTGGGTCGCGATCCGCGGCCGCCGTGCCGACAAGGGCTGGCGCAACGTCCTGCCCGAGATCCTGGAGCGCGAGAGCGCGTTCCTCGGCCTGTCGCAGCCGGTGACGCGAGTCATCGTGTGCGCGCAGGGTGAATTCGACACCCAGATCTACGACGCCTGGCGCGCCGAGGCGCTCGCCTACCGCGAGCTCGCTCTGGCCGCAGACCTCTAGGTGAAATCAAGGAGTCCCATGCAGCGTATCGAACTCGACTTCATCCGCCGCGCGCCGCGCTCGCGCTGGGCCGGACGCGTGCTTCTCGCGGTGGCGCTCGGCGTCGCCGGCGACATGGCATTCACGTTCGTGCAGCTCGAGCGGACCGTCAAATCGAACGAGGCCGTCGTGGCCCGCGCCCAGCCGCGCAAGCCGGCGCATGCCGTGTCGGCCGAAGAGGCGGCGCTCGCGCGCGATACCGTCGAGCGCCTCGGGCTGCCCTGGACCAAGCTGTTCGCGGCGCTCGAGTCGGCGGCGAACGACCAGGTGGCGCTGCTCGCCATCGAGCCCGACACCAAGAGCGGCACGGTCAAGATCTCCGGCGACAGCAAGGACTACCTCTCCGCTCTCGGCTACGTGCTGAATCTCAGCCAGGCCGATGCACTGTCGCATGTGCAGCTGGTGCGCCACGAGGTGAAGCAGAACGACCCGCAGCGTCCGGTCGCCTTCTCCATATCGGCCGCCTGGAACGAGGTGAAGCAATGAAGTTGAAAATCCAGCAGAAGCTGTATCGCCTGCGCCATGAGCTGGGCGCACCCGGCATGGTCGCCATGGTGCTGTTCGCCGCTGCCGCGGTGTTCATGACGCTGGTACTGCAGCCGCTCAAGGACAAGAACCGCGTGCTCGAAGCGCGCGCCGGCATCGGCCGCGACCTGGGCGCGGTGCAGAACGTGAACAACGCCGAGAAGGTCGGCGCCGTGTACCAGTATCTCGAGAAGCCCGAGGCCACCACCGACTGGCTGGCGAAGCTCTATGCCATCGGCAGAGCGACCGGCGTCGAGCTGCAGTCGGCGAGCTACAAGACCCAGGCCGCGAGCGGCCGCCTCGAGCGCTACGAGATCGTGCTGCCGCTCACCGGCAGCTACACGCAGATGCGCGAGTTCCTCAAGCGCTCGCTCGCCGAGATCCCGGTGCTGTCGCTCGACCAGATCTCGCTCAAGCGCGAGAACCGGCGCGAGGGGACGGTGCAGGCCGAATTGCGTCTCACTCTTCACATGGTGAAGTCATGAAACCAATGGTGAAAAAAGTATTGGGCGGCATCGCCGTCGTGAGTGCCCTCGCCTCCGTGGTCGCAGGCCGCGAGCTGTCGACCCCGCAAGTCGCGGAGCCGGCGTCGCGCGTCGACACGCGCCTGCAGGTGCGCGACGACATCGACCTCGCCAAGCTCGAAGCGCGCATCGACGAAGGCGCCAAGGTCGACGCCTTCGCGCCGCGCAATTTCTCGCCGGTGGTGCCGCCCCAGGGGGGCGCCACGGCCGCGCGCGAGGTGCCGGCGCTGCCGTTCCGCTACCTCGGCAAGATGCTCGATGGCGGCAAGCTCGCCGTGTTCCTCGCGAACGGCGCCGAAAGCTATACGGTCACCGAGGGCGAGCGCGTCGGCGATTACCGCATCGACAAGATCACCGAAGCGGAGATCCGCTTCACCTACCTGCCAATGAAAACCAAACAGGCTCTTCCGCTATGAACAAATTACTCGCATTGATCATCATCGCGCTGGCGCTCGCCGCCTGCGCGACCAACGAGAACTTCAAGCAGGCCCGCGTCGAAGTCGAAGCGGGCAACGAGGAGGCTGGCCTCGCTCGCATCGAGGAGGAGCTGAAGAAGAACCCGCAGGACACAGAACTGCGCAATTACTACCAGCGCCACAAGAGCGTGGCGGTGCAGCGCTACCTCGACCTGGGCGACAACGCCCGCGCCGCGGGCGCGATGGACCGCGCCATGCAGGCCTACGAGCGCGCGCTGCGCTTCGACCCCGAGAACCAGCGGGCGCAGGCCGGCATATTGATGGTGCGCAAGGACCGCGAGCACCGCACGCTGCTGGTCGACGCCGACCAGGCGCTCAAGAACAACCAGGTGCCGGAGGCGCAGGCCAAGCTGAAGCAGATTCTCTCCGAGAACCCGCAGAACAAGGACGCGCGCGCCCTGCAGCGCCGCATCGACGAGCGCCAGGTCAAGGCGAGCATCACGCCGCAGCTCAACGCCGCGCTGAAGAAGCCGATCACCATGGAGTTCCGCGATGCGCCGCTGCGCACGGTGTTCGAGCTGATCTCGCGCCAGACCGGCCTCAACTTCATCTTCGACAAGGACGTGCAGCCCGACGCGCGCACCACGGTGTTCGTGCGCGACACCACCATCGATGAAGTGATCCGCTTCGTGCTGGTGACCAACCAGCTCGACCGCAAGGTGCTGAACGACAACACCATCCTGATCTACCCGAACACGCCGGCCAAGACGCGCGACTACAAGGACCTGGTGGTGCGCAGCTTCTACCTGTCCAACGCCGACGTGAAGACGACCGCCAACATGGTGCGCCAGCTCGTCAAGACGCGCGATCTGTTCATCGACGAGAAGCTGAACCTCCTCGTGATGCGCGACACGCCCGAGGCGATCCGCATGGCGGAGAAGCTGATCGCCAACCAGGACAAGGGCGAGCCCGAAGTGATGCTCGAAGTCGAGGTGCT
>DASWER010000094.1:0-2521 GCA_036394655.1 Burkholderiales bacterium | reverse complement strand
TGTCCCGCTAGGCCTTCGCGCACCCATTGCGCGAAGCGGTGGCAGTCGAACTCCTGCGGCACGTAGTACCCGTGCTGGAACTCGCGCGACTGCATGCCCTGCTGCTGCCATTCGCAGTTGCGCGCGTCCTGGCGGTTGGTGATGTCCCAGAGCGCGACATAGTGCTCGAGATCCTCGGCGGCGAGCGGCAGGCGCTCGGGCTCGAACAGCCAGTCATAGACGATGCGCACGCTCTGCGGCCCGGTGGGAAACATCAGGTGGGCGTTGACGTAATCGGGCTGCACGTTGAGGAACAGGCCCGGCGGCAGCATCGCCGGCACGTAAATCGTTCGGCGCTCCTCCTCGGTCAACCCCGCGATCGCGGGCAGGCGCGCGCGGCCGTCCAGCGTCAGCGTTTCTGCGCCTGCCGCGTACTCGCCTTTGGATTCCGGCCCGCGTAAGCCCCAGGCGCCGGCATCGCGATAGGCGGTGACCACGCGGCAGAGCTCGGGATGCACCGGCGGGCAATGGAAGCACTCGGAGAAGTTCTCCGCCAGCAGCTTCCAGTTCGCCTGCACGTCGGCCACGATGCGCTTGCCGATGCGCAGCTCGCCCAGGCGGTAGCGCTTGAACTGTACATCCCAGTTCCCGACGTCGAGCAGCTCGGCCTCGCGCCCGGCGAGGTTGAGGAAAATGAAGCCGCCCCAGGTGCTCACCGCCACCGGGTACAGCGGGAAGTCGGCAAGATGGAAGTCGGGCGTCTCCATGCGCCGCGGCGTCGCGACGAGCTGCCCGGCAAGGTCGTAGGTCCACGAGTGATACGGGCAGACGATGCGCTTGCGCGCGAAGTTGCCGTGCTCTTCAGTGCACAAAATCGAGCCGCGATGGCGGCAGGTGTTGTGGAACGCCCGCAGTTGGCCGCCTTCATCTCTGACGACAACCAGGGACTGCGTGCCAATCCGCGCCACGCGCCAGTCGCCGGCGTTGGGCACCTCTTCCTCGCGTGCGGCCACCACCCAGCGGGCGTACCAGAAGGCCTCGAGCTCTCGCTGGTAGTGCGCCGGGTCGTAGTACCAGGCGGCCGGCAGCCCCGCTTCCAGGCGTTTCAGGGGTTCCCTTGTCACGCTCCAAGAGTAAAGCTATAGTCACCGCATGCAACAGGTGATTGCCGTTCTTCTCTCGCTCGCGCTTCTCGCGCTGAGCGGCCTGCTGCTGCGGCCCGCCCGCTAAAAACTCCTGCCTACAATCCGTGTTGTGAACCGGGCCCACAAGGCCCAAGGGACCATTCCTATGGCACAGAACCGCCTGATCATTTTCGACACCACCATGCGCGACGGCGAGCAGAGCCCCGGCGCGTCGATGACGCGCGACGAGAAGCTGCGCATCGCGCGCGCGCTGGAGCGCATGCGGGTGGATGTGATCGAGGCGGGCTTTCCCGCGTCGTCCAACGGCGACTTCGAGGCGGTGCGCGCCGTTGCCAACGCGGTGAAGGACTCGATGGTATGCGGGCTGTGCCGGGCCAACGACCGCGATATCCAGCGCGCCATCGATGCGCTGAAAGGCGCGAAGGCCTGGCGCGTCCATGTCTTCATCGCCACCAGCGCGCTGCACATGGAGAAGAAGCTGCGCATGAGTCCCGAGCAGGTGCTGGAACAGTCGAAGCTGTCCGTACGCTTCGCGCGCAAGCACTGCCCGGACGTCGAGTTCTCCCCGGAGGACGGCAGCCGCTCGGAGCTCGACTTCCTCTGCCGCGTGCTCGAGGCCGTGATCAAGGAGGGCGCAACCACCATCAACATCCCGGACACGGTGGGCTACGCGGTGCCGCAGCAGTTCGGCGAGTTCATCCGCAAGATCCGCGAGAAGGTGCCGAACTCCGACAAAGCGGTGTGGTCGGTCCATTGCCACAACGACCTCGGCATGGCGGTGGCGAACTCGCTCGCCGCGGTGCAGATCGGCGGCGCGCGGCAGATCGAGTGCACCATCAACGGCCTGGGCGAGCGCGCCGGCAATACCTCGCTCGAAGAGGTGGTGATGGCGGTGAAGACGCGCAGCGACTTCTTCGATCTCGAGACCGGCATCGACACCACCCACATCGTGCCCACCTCGCGCCTGGTGTCGCAGATCACCGGCTTCGTGGTGCAGCCGAACAAGGCGGTGGTCGGCGCCAACGCCTTTGCGCACGCCTCGGGCATCCACCAGGACGGCGTCCTCAAGGCGCGCAACACCTACGAGATCATGCGCGCCGAGGATGTGGGCTGGAGCACCAACAAGATCGTCCTGGGCAAGCTTTCAGGGCGCAACGCTTTCAAGCAGCGCATGAAGGAGCTCGGCATCGAGCTCGAAAGCGAAGATGCGTACAACAAGGCATTTCAGCGCTTCAAGGACCTGGCGGACAAGAAGGCCGAGATCTTCGACGAGGACCTGCAGGCCCTGGTGTCGCAGCAGGCGGGCGTGTCCTCCGACGAGCACTGGAGGCTGGTGACCATGAACCAGGCGAGCGGCATGGGCGAGCGGCCTCACGCCACGATCGTAGTCACCGAAA
>DASWER010000093.1:0-4556 GCA_036394655.1 Burkholderiales bacterium | reverse complement strand
TCCCCGCCTCGATCTTCGCCGGCCTGCCGGTGCACGCCCGCTCGCCGCAGCACATCGCCACCGGCAACGGCATGGTGCTGCAGTTCTCGAACCTGGGGCAGTTCTTTGGGCCGCTGGCGATCGCCTGGATCGCCTCGCGCTTCGGCGGCTGGGAAAGCGCGCTTTGGGCGATGCTCGCCTTCGCCGCAGGCGGCGCCGCGTGCGGCGTTGCGCTCGGCATGATTGAAAAGCGCCGGCGTTAGAATCGACGCATGCCCAGCATCCATATCTGCGAAGTCGGCCCGCGCGACGGCCTGCAAAACGCCAAGCACCTGATGCCGACCGCGGCGAAGAAAGCCTGGATCCAGGCGCTCGCCGCTGCCGGGCTGAAGGAGATCGAAGTCGGCTCGTTCGTTCCGCCGAAGCTGATTCCCGCCATGGCGGATACCGCCGAGGTGGTCGCCTTTGCGCGAACCATCCCGGGCCTGAAGGTCGTCGCGCTCGCGCCGAACCTCAAAGGTTTCCAGCGCGCGATCGAAGCTGGCGCGCACAAGGTGACCTTTCCGGTTTCCGCTAGCCGCCAGCACAGCGAATCCAACGTGCGCATGACCCCTGACCAGATGGTCGAGGAAGTGCGCAAGTGCGCGCAGTTTCCGCATCCTGGGGTCGAGATCGAAGGCGCCGTCTCCACCGCCTTCGGTTGCACGATGCAAGGCGTGGTGCCGGACGACGATGTAGTGCGCATCGCGACCGCGCTCGCCGGGTTCTGCGACGCCGTCGCGCTCGCCGACACCGTGGGCTATGCCAATCCTGCCCAGGTCAGGAGATTATTTTCCAAGGTGCGCAAAGCCATCGGCGACAAGCTGGAAGGCGCGCACTTCCACGATACGCGCGGCCTCGGTCTGGCCAACGCGCTCGCCGCCTACGAGGAAGGCGTGCGCGGCTTCGACAGCTCGATGGGCGGGCTCGGCGGCTGCCCGTTCGCGCCCGGCGCGAGCGGCAACGTGATCACCGAGGACCTGGTGTTCATGTTCGAAAGCATGGGCGTGCGCACCGGCGTGGACCTGGACAAGCTGTTCGCTGCGCGCAAGATCCTGGTGGCCGCGATTCCCGACGAGCCGGTCTACGGCCACACGCCGCTCGCCGGACTGCCCAAAGGATTCCGTGCCGCTGCTTGAAGGGGTGCGCGTAGTCGAATTCGCGCACATGGTGATGGGCCCCTCCTGCGGGCTGATGCTCGCGGACCTCGGCGCCGAAGTGATCAAGGTCGAGCCGCTCGAGGGCGACAACACGCGGCGCCTGGAGCACGCCGGAGCCGGCTTCTTCCCGGTCTTCAACCGCAACAAGAAAAGCCTCGCGGTCGATCTCAAGCATCCCGAGGGACGCGATCTCGTGCTGAAGCTGATCGACCGGAGCGATGTGCTCACCGAGAACTTCCGCCCCGGCGCGCTCGACAAGCTCGGCTTCTCTCATGCCGCCCTCAGCGAGCGCAACCCCCGGCTGATTTACTGCTCGCTCAAAGGCTTCCTGAAAGGCCCCTATGAGCATCGCGCGGCGCTCGACGAAGTGACGCAGATGATGGGCGGGCTCGCCTACATGACAGGACTGCCCGACCGGCCGCTGCGCGCCGGCTCCTCGGTGATCGACATTCTCGGCGGCACCTTTGCCGCGCTCGGCATCCTCGCCGCGCTGCGCGAGCGCGACCAGACGGGGCGCGGCAAGCGGGTGACCAGCGCGCTGTTCGAGACCACTGCGCTGCTCGTCGCGCAGCACATGGCGCAGTACGAGCTCACCGGCGAGGCGCCACCGCCGATGTCGGTGAAGCGTCCGGCCTGGGGTGTCTACGACATCTTCGAGACCAAGGGCGAGGGGCGTCTGTTCGTCGGCGTCGTCACCGACACGCAATGGGAAGTGTTCTGCCGGGAATTCGGCGAGCCCGAGCTCGCGGCGGATGCACGCCTCAAGACCAACGGCATGCGGGTGAAGGAGCGCAGCTGGCTGATTCCACGACTAGGCCAGATCATGCGGCGCTATACCAAAGACGAGCTCGCGGCACACCTGGAGGCGATGGGCCTGCCGTTCGCGCCGATCGCCAAGCCTTGGGATCTGCTCGATGACCCGCATCTCAAGGCTTCGGGCGGGCTGCTGGATACCCGCGTGCGCGGCAAAACCATTCGCGTGCCCGCGCTGCCGCTCGAGTTCGACGGCAAGCGGCTGGAGAAGCGCGCTGACCCACCGCAGGTCGGCGAGCACGGCGCGCAACTGCTCAGGGAACTCGGCTGCTCAGACGCCGAGGTAAAACGCCTGGTCGAGCAGCGGATCGTCGCCTTCCCCGCCGCGCGCTAGATTCACTTCATTTTGCACTGATCGACATAAGCATCGCCGCGATTGGTCAGCACCGTGCCGATCGTCTTGTGCATGATGCGCCCGTCGGCGCCTTTGCCGACCACCTGCAAATAGTAGTTCTGCACCGGGAACTGGTTGCGGTTGAACTTGAAGTCGCCGCGCACGCTCTTGAAGTCCGCGGCGCGCAGCGCGTTCCTCAGCGCGTCCTTGTCCTCGATCTTGCCTTTCACGCGCCGGATGCCGGAGTCCATGAGGAGTGCAGTGTCGTAGCCTGATGCGGCATAGCCGGTCGGCAGCCGCTTGTACTCGGCTTCGAAGGCCGGCACGAATTTCTTGTTGGCCGCGTTGTCCAGGTCGATCGACCAGTGCCCGACGCTGAAGAGCCCGAGCATCGGCTCGCCGACCGCGCGGATGATGTCCTGGTCCGAGCCCCACAGCGGCACGATGAGCTGGATGTCCCTCGACATGCCGGCGGCGACGAACTGCTTGATGAAGTTCACGCCCATGCCGCCGGGCAGGAACACGTACAGCGCCTCGGGCTGCTTGGCGCGGATCTGCGAGAGCTCGGCGGCGTAGTCGAGCTGGCCGAGTTTGGTGTACATCTCGTCGACCAGCTTGCCTTTGTAATAGCGCTTGAATCCGGTCGCCGCGTCCTGGCCGCCGACGTAATTCGGCGCGAGGAACAGGACGTTCTTGATCCCCTTCGAGGTCACGTACTGCCCCGCCGCTTCGCTGTAGGCCTCGCTCGGCCAGGAGGCGGCGAAGAAGAAGGGATCGCACTGCGCGCCGGTGTACTGCGCCGGGCCGGCGTTCGGCGAAATGAAAAACACCTTGCTGGCGAGCGCATCCGGGGCGACCGCCACCACGATGTTGGAAAACACCACGCCGGTGATGAAATCCACCTTGTCCAGCCGCAAGTAACGCTCGGCCAGTTGCTTTGCATTCTCCGGTTTCAGCTGGTCATCGCCGACCAGCACTTCCACCGGCAGGCCGCCGAGCTTGCCGCCGTTCAGCTTGATCGCCAGGTTGAAGCCGTCGCGGATGTCGCTGCCGATCGCGGCATTCGGCCCCGAGAGCGTGCTGATGAAACCGATCTTCACCTTGTCCGCCGCCTGGACCGCCATCGTCGCGGCCAACGCCACTCCCAGGATGATCGCTCGCACATTGCCCCCTTATCGTTGTTCGCGCTTGACGCGCATCTTGTCGTCGACGATCTTGCCGCGCTCGATGACCAGCTTGCCGTCGAGCTCTACCGTGCAGTCGCGCATCGGCACGTCATAGTGCCCGCGCGTGCTGCGCTTGCCGCCGCCCTGCGTGTTCGGCCCGGTAGAGAAAAGAAAATTTCCCGGAAAGGTACGTGCGGCAGCGCGATGACGCTCGGGCAGATCGCCGTGCAGCGCGATGCCGTACCACAGCGCCTGCGGGTTCATGCCCCAGCCAAGATGCGAGACCGCGTACGGATCGCGGTCGCCGCTCGCCGATTTGCCGTCGTCGAGCCATTCGCGCATCAGCTTCGCGTCCATGCCGCCGTCAATTTCCACGACGTGGCCTTCGCGGATCGTGAGCCGCACCGGGTCCGTGACGTAGCGGCAGTACGGCAGGATGACGATGTCGCCGGGCTGAAGCACCACGGTGCCGTTGGCACTGCCTTCGTTCGGGAAGGTATGGATATGCCCGCCGCCCCAGTGATCGAAGTGCCCGCGCTCGTCGGCGTAGCCCCATTGCGTCATCACCGGGTACTCGCCGCAGTCGTAGCTCAGCTCGGTGCCGGCCTCGCTCGTCACGCGCGCGCGCTTGGTACGCTTGTATAGCGACTCGGCATGCTTGCACGCCTCCTTCAGGCCCGCGGGAGACATGAGCTGCTCGAGATCGTCAGGCGCATCGATGATCATCAGCACACGCGTGCCGCCGTCCATCACCTGCTTCAGCCATTTGGTGAACAACGGCACGTGGAACACCACGACCAGGTCGGCCGCACTGACGGCCTCGAGCGTGCCTTTGCACTGGCCGATGGTCGGCACGCCCACCTTGGTCCATGACGGCAGCGCGTTGACGCAAAGCTCGTAAATATCGGCGCCGAGATCATCGGCCGCGGCGAACGCCGCCTGGATGTATTCGCGCCTTGTCGAGAGATCGCTGACCACCGCGATGGTCTCGCCCTTCTTCACCTGGCACAGCTGGAACTCGCGCCGGTAGAGCTGCACCAGCTTCGCCGGATTGACTTCTTGCGC
>DASWER010000092.1:0-4591 GCA_036394655.1 Burkholderiales bacterium | reverse complement strand
GCCGCTGTTGCCGGAGATGCCGGCGCCGGCGCCGAGTGAATTGCCCGGCTGCAGCACGCTGTTGTGGAAGAAGTAGCGCCGGCCGCCGCCCCATTCCTGCGTGGCGCCCGCCTTGGCGAAAGGGCCGCGGTCGTCCGCATCAGGTGAGCGCTCCGACATCTTGCGGCTGCGGTTATAGACGTTGCGGAAGACGTAGAGCGGCCCGTAGTGCGTGACGGTGCTCGCTATGCCCGTGGCGGTGAGATCGAGGTAGTTGCCCCAGATGCGCACGTTGCGGTTACCGCCTTCGGCTTCGATGCCGTCGTCCCACGCGTGCGAGATGCGGTTGCCGTAGATATCGGTGTCGGCGTTCGGAAAGCCGATCGCCGAGAAGTTGTCCTCGCCGCCGATGCCGTCGTTGAAGTAATGGCCGTCTTCGCTGTAGATCTCGTTGTAGCGGATGACATGGTTGCCGCCGCAATGGCTGTACGTGATCGCCTGCGGTCCGGCCGGATGACCCCATGACCAGCTGTTCGCGCCGTAGCGCGGGTGATGGATGCGATTGCGCTGCACGATGACGCGTTCCATTTGCCAGGCCTTGGTGCATACCGCGCGCACGCCGGCATCCATGTCCATGCCGATCTTCCAGCCCGCGCTGTTGGTATAGCGGTAGCGTCCCCAGCCGCTGAGGTCGTTGTCCTCGATGACGACGTCGTGCGCACCGGGCAGCAGGCGAATCGCATCCTGCTTCGCGCCTTTCAAGGTGAGGCCGCGCACGATGACGTAGGGCGCCGCGATCGAGATGTTGTACAGCTGCGCGTCGCCGCCATCGATAGCGACGCCCTCGCCGGTATAGAGCACGTACCCGCCCGCGCTGCCGCCCTCGGTAATGTCGAGCTGCTGCGTGCCGCTTGCGACGCGCACGGTGCGAGCGATGGGAAAGCGCTCGCTCCATGTGCTGGCGGTGATGCGAGTGCCGCCGCGCGTGTTACCAACTTCGATCTCGTATTTCGTGCCGGGCTCGAGATGCACCAGGCTGCCGCGGCATTCCGCGTTGCGCGCATCGAACCAGAGCGGCAGGCCTTCGCGCCACGCGGACTCGCCGATCTTTCTGAACTGGATCGCGCAGCCGCCGGGGCCGGGATCGGAGGGCGGCGTCCAGTAAACGCCGATCGATTCGAAAGTGGCGATGGCTCGTGGCTCCGCCGCGAACGCGAAGGAGGCGCATGCCAGGGAAAGAAAAAGCAGCCCGTGGCGGATCATCGGGCGAGCATTGCGCGCCGCGGCACGAGGGTCTATCGCGGCCGTGGGCCCGTCGAATCAAGGCTGTCGGGCGAATACCTACAGCGCTGTCGACGGTGTACTACAGCCTTGAAGAAAAAGAAGAAAATATGATGGCCAAGCGTCATTCCCATGCCTATACTTTTCGCCTACAGGGAACACGACAGACTAAAGAGGGAGCAATGAGAATCCTTATAGCCGACGATCATCCGATCGTCCGACACGGCCTGAAGCAGATGCTGGCGTCCGATCCGGCCGCGACCGTGGTCGGCGAAGCAACCAATGGTGACGAGGCGCTGGAGCTGGCGCGCAAGGTGGAGTGGGACATGGCGATCTTCGATTTCTCCATGCCCGGCCGCAGCGGTCTCGATCTTCTGGGCGACATCAAGAAGGAATTTCCAGGCAAGCCGGTGCTGATTCTTTCGATGCACTCGGAAGACGTCCATGGCTCGCGCGTGCTGCGCGCCGGCGGCGCCGGCTACATCACCAAGGACAGCGCGCCGCAGGAGCTGACCACCGCGGTGCGCAAGGTCGCGAACGGCGGCAAGTACGTCAGCGCCTCGCTCGCGGAAATCCTGGCATCGGAGTGCTCCAGCGATCCGCAGAAAGCGCTGCACGAGAAGCTGTCCGATCGCGAGTATCGCGTGATGTGGCTGCTCGCCACCGGCAAGCAGATCAGCGAGATCGCGCGCGAGATGGGACTTTCACCGAGCACGGTGAGCACCTATCGCACGCGCATCCTGCGCAAACTTGGACTCGCGAGCAACGCCGCGCTGGTTCACTACGCGGTCAGGCACCAGCTCGTAGGCTGATCCATGTCCGACGCAGCGACCGTGGCACGGCGCGTCGCCGAGCCCGAAGTCTTCTCGACCGAGACGCAAGCCGACAGCGCGCCGCAGGCGAAGATCCTGCTCGTCGACGACGAGCCGAAGAGCCTGTTCGCGCTGCAGGAGCTGCTGTCGACGCTCGGACAGAACCTGATGATCGCGCAGTCGGGCGAAGAGGCGCTGCGCCTCGCGCTAAAGAACGACTTCGCGGTGATCCTGCTCGACGTGCGCATGCCGGGCATCGACGGCTTCGAGACCGCGCGCCTGATCCGCAGCCGCGAGCGCTCGCGGCTCACGCCGATCATCTTCCTGACCGCCGCGGCCGACGAGATGAGCTCGATGTTCCGCGGCTACGAAGTGGGCGCGGTCGATTACCTGCAGAAGCCGGTGGTTCCCGAGATCTTGAAGTCGAAGGTCGCCGTGTTCGTCGAGCTCCATCGGAAAAGCGAAAGGCTGCGCGAGTCGGAAGAGAAGCTTCGCCGGCTGGCGGCTCACTTGATCTCGGTGCGGGAAGAAGAACGCGCGCACATCGCGCGCGAGATTCACGACGAGCTTGGCCAGGTGCTCACGGGCCTCAAGATGGAAGTGACGTGGCTTGCCAAGCGCCTGCGCGAGAAGCCGCTGATCGAGAAGACCGACTCGATGTGCAAGCTGATCGACACCACGGTGCAGACGGTGCGCAAGATCGCCACCGGCCTGCGGCCCGAGATGCTCGACGACATGGGCCTGGTGGCCGCCGTCGGCTGGCAGGCGAAGGAATTCCAGAAGCGCACCGGCATCCGCTGCCGCGCGAAGCTGCCGCCCGAGACCACCAAGCTCGACATCGACGTGTCGACGACGATGTTCCGCATCTTCCAGGAGATCCTCACCAACGTGGCGCGCCATTCGCGCGCGACGCGCGTCGACATGGAGCTCATGGTGAGCGATGAGCGCGTCGGCCTGGACGTGACCGACAACGGCGTCGGCATCGCCGACAGCGATCTCAACGGCAAGAAATCGCTCGGGCTGCTCGGCATGCACGAGCGCGCGCTGCTGTTCGGCGGCGAAGTGAAGATCAATGGCACGCCGGGTCATGGGACCCGGGTGTCGGTTTCCATCCCGGTTAGACAGAGGGCGTGACCGAAGTGAAAGTCATCATCGCCGACGATCACCCGGTGGTCCGCCAGGGGCTGCGGCAGATGCTCGCGGTCGAGCAGGACCTCACCGTGGTCGGCGAAGCGCGCAACGGCCAGGAAGTGGTCGAGCTCTCGCGTCGCGTGCCCTGGGAAGTCGCGGTGCTCGACTACAACATGCCGGGCAAGAACGGGCTCGAGCTCATCAAGGAGCTGCGCCAGCGCTATCCTGGCCGTGCCGTGCTGATCCTTTCGATGTACCCGGAAGACCGCTACGCGGTCAGGGCGCTGAAGGCCGGCGCCGCGGGCTACCTCACCAAGGAAAGTGCGCCCGAAGAGCTGGTGAGCGCGATCCGCAAAGTCGCGGGCGGCGGAAGATATGTAACGCCGACGCTCGGCGAGAAGCTCGCGCTGGAGCTGGAAGACAACCGCGGCAAGCCGCTGCACGAGACGCTCTCAGATCGCGAGTATCAAGTGATGTGGATGATCGCGTCGGGCAAGACGGTGCGCCAGATCGCCGATGAGCTGTTCCTCAGTCCCAACACCGTGAGCACCCACCGCACGCGCATCCTCCGCAAGATGAACATGAAGTCGAATGCGGAGCTGATGCATTACGCGATCGCGCACCATCTCGTCGACTGAAAAAATCGGGCTCTGACCCCCGGTTTTTTCGCCTTTTGGTTGTAGTGCAAATCACGACAGGGTGTTGGGGCCTTCCTCGATACCCCCTGCCGAGATAGCCCCGTAGCATCACGGACTTAGCCTTACAGAACCAGCCGCAGGGAGTCCCATGGAATCGATCCACGCAGGCCTGCAAATGATGCTCGACCGCGGAGAGCTGCTGAAAGCGCTGCGCCAGTTCAAGCGCGGCGACTTTTCGGCGCGCATGCCGCTCAATCTGACCGGCATCGACGGCGAGATCGCGCAAGCGTTCAACGACGTCGTCGAGATGGAGGAATCCAAGGCGGTCGAGATCGCGCGAGTCGCGGACCAGGTCGGCAAGGAAGGCATGATCGGCCAGCGCATGAACGTCGCCGGCGCCGCGGGCGGCTGGGCGGATGTGATCGAGGCGATGAACACGCTGGTGGCCGACATGGCGTATCCGATCACCGAGGTCACGCGCGTGATGAGCGCCGTGGCGAAGGGCGATCTGTCGCAGACCATGGTGCTCGAGGCCGACGGCCGCCCGTTGCGCGGCGAGGCGCTGCGCCTGGGCATCATGGTGAACACGATGGTCGGGCAGCTCAACGCGTTCGCCGGCGAGGTGTCGCGCGTGGCGCGCGAGGTCGGCACCGAAGGCAAGCTCGGCGGCCAAGCGCAGGTGCCGGGCGTCGCCGGGGTCTGGAAGGACCTCACCGACAACGTGAACTCGATGGCGGCCAACCTCACCGG
>DASWER010000091.1:0-2304 GCA_036394655.1 Burkholderiales bacterium | reverse complement strand
GTCGACTGTGCGCACCTGGTATCCCGCCATCGTGAGCCGAAGCTCCCCGAGCGCCGCCTGGTCCGGGTCGTCCTCGACCAGCAGGATCACCGTCTCGCCCGGCGCCTTGGCGACCGGCGGCAGGTTGGCGATGCGCTCGTCCGCCAGAAAGGAGCCCGAGCGCAGCTGCGTCGCCGCGACCACCGTGGTCTTGGCGAGCCGCTTGCTGTCCTCATCGGCCAGCGGCGGCAGCGGCGGCGGGCGCCGGCCGGTGAAGGTGACGTCCTCGTTCTTGCCGGGCAGCGCCGACTCGACCATCTTCAGCTCCTCGAGCTCCTTCAGCCATTCGTCGATCAGGAGGTCGGAGAAGCGGCGCAGCCGCCCGCGGATCACGTCGATGTGCCCCTCGGCCTGGATCAGCCCGAGGAGACGCCGGTACTCCAGCGGCAGCTTCGATTCGCCGTCCCTCGCGGAGACGGCTTCCTTTCCGGCGGCGGTGAGGTAATACAAGACGGCCATGGCGGGGATTCTCGACGATGCGCGATCGCGGCGGAATGAGTGTTTCGTGCGCCGGGGTAAAAGTTTGTCGTCAGCCTGCGCGCTGCAGGATCGCCTTCAAAGAGCGCGCCGCCTCCTCGCCGACGCGTCGCGCATCGGCGACGGTCAGCGCGCCGCGCGATTTCACCACACGGCCATTCACCATCACGGTGTCGACATTCTCCGGCCGTACGGAATTCACCACAGCACGCTCGGGAGATACGGTCGGCATCATGTTCAGCTCGTCGGTGCGGATCATGATCAGGTCGGCGCGCTTGCCGGGGGTGAGCGAGCCGGTGATGTCGCCCAGGCCCAAAGCGCGCGCGCCGTCGATCGTCACGAGCTCGAGCGCGCGGTGCGCGGCGAGGCCGGTGCCGGTGCGCAGGTGCTCGATGTTCGAGGCCAGCACCAGCATGCGGAAGAAATCGGCGTTGCCGGTGCGGTTCATGTGGTCGAACGAGAGTCCGGCCGGCATGCCGGCCTGGAACAGCTCCCGAAACGGCACCGGCGTGCGGTAATTCGCCGCCGAGTAGGGCGACAGGCTCACTCTGGCGCCGAGCTTGGCGAGGCGCTGCCAGACCTCCAGGCCCCAGTGATAGCCGTGGATCAGGAGCACATCGGGGCCGGCAATCTCGTAGTACGCCTCGGGTTTCGAAGCCGGCGTCGTCACATGGTGCGTGATCGACAGCCGCTCGCGCCGCGCGAAGTCCCACTCGAGCTTGCGCACCGCGGGCGTCGCGGTGGGCCATTGCGTCTGCGGCGAGCCGTCGCTCGTGTCGGGACGCGACGCGTAGCCGACCGTCACCGTCTCGCCCTGCCACTGCCGGCGCAGGCGCAGGATGTCCTCGAGGTTCATCGGCTGGTCGGCCGGCAGGTGGTGGTAGTAGCCGTACGAGTAGTGCGTGCGCATGCCCATGTCGGTCAGCGCCTTCAGCTCGGCGTCGGCGTGCGCCGGGCTGCGCACGTTGTGCTCCCAGGCATGCACGGTGGTGATGCCGCCGAACAGGAACTCCGCGGCGCACAGGCGCACGGCGTTGTAGGAATCTTCGGGCTCGTACTGCGGGCCGAGATTGCTGTGGCCGTAGATGTAGGGCGTGTCGAGCGTGCGCCACAGGCAGTTCCACATGTGCGTGTGGGAGTCGATCAGCCCCGGCATGACGATCATGCCGCGCGCATCGATCATCTGCCCGCTGACCGCCGCCAGGTTTCTGCCGATGGCGACGATGCGCCCGTCGCGGATGTGCACGTCGGCATCGGCCAGGTTGCCGAGCTTCGGATCCATCGTCAGCACATGCCCAGCGTTGCGCACCACCAGCGTGCTCGCGTCTTGCGCAGAAGCAAACCCGCTCGCCGCGAGGGCTGCGGCGCCTTTCATGAAACCGCGGCGATCGATCATTTCTTGAACTGGTTGGGATTGACCTCGTCGCCCTTGCCCGCGCCCCAGGCGGCGAGGTCGCGCCCCTGGCTGAACATCCAGCTATAGCCGCCCTGCGGGTTGGTGAGGATCTCCCACCAGTTGTCGTCGAGGTCGCTGAAGTAGAAGGAATAGGTGCCGTGCTGGTCGGCCGGCTTGGTGACTTTCTTCAGCCCCCACTTGTCCTTGCCCTCGTTCAGGACGCGGTAGCACTCGTCCACGTCTTCTCGCGTGGCGACATCGAGGCCGTTGTGGTTGAGCAGCGCCATCGCGTTCTTCTTCGGGTTTTGCACCACCGCGATGGTGTTGTCGCCTCCGAGCCGGATCATCAGCGAGTGCGGGCTGGTGCGAATCGTCTCCAGGCCGAGGCACTC
>DASWER010000090.1:0-2966 GCA_036394655.1 Burkholderiales bacterium | reverse complement strand
GCGCTCACCTGGTTCGCCGTCCATCAACGCGCGCAGCGGATGGCGGCGGCATGACGCGGGCACCGGCGTCGGTCGGGCAGCGCGTCGAGGAGGTCGACACGCCCGCGCTGGTGCTCGATCTCGATGCCTTCGAAGCCAATCTCGCGACGCTTGCCGCGTCCACCAGGGACCGGGTGCGCGTGCGGCCGCACGCCAAGACGCACAAGTGTCCCGAGATCGCGAAGCGCCAGCTCGCGCTCGGTGCGGTCGGCGTCTGCTGCCAGAAGGTCACCGAGGCCGAGGCGCTCATCGATGGCGGCATCACCGACGTGCTGGTCAGCAATGAAGTGGTCGGCGCACCGAAGATCGCACGCCTTGCCGAGCTCGCGAAACGCGCGCACCTCGGCGTCTGTGTCGACAACCCTCAAAACGTGGCGGCGCTCGAAGCGAGCGGGGCGAAGCTCGACGTCTACATCGAGCTCGAGGTCGGCATGCGCCGCTGCGGCATCGCCCCCGGTGCGCCTGCGGTTTCCTTGGCCAAGGAAATTGTGAGAAGCAAGAACCTGCGCTTTGCTGGGCTGCAGGCCTATCACGGCCGCGCGCAGCACATGCGCACGACGGAAGAGCGCCATGCGGCGATCGAGGCTGCCGCGCAGCACGTCTTCGAAACCAAACGCCTGCTGGAAAAGGCGGCGATTCCCTGTCCGATCGTCACCGGCGCCGGCAGCGGCACCTACATGCTGGAAGTCGAAGCCGGCGCCTGGGACGAAATCCAGGTGGGCTCGTACATCTTCATGGATGCGGACTATGCGAGGAACGAATGGGCTGCGCCGCTGCCGCGCTTCCAGCACTCGCTCTTCGTGCTCGCCAGCGTGATGAGCCTGCCCGCGGCGGACCGGGCCATCGTCGACGCGGGCCTCAAGGCCTCGAGCGTCGATTCAGGCATGCCGGTGGTCTGGCAGCGTGAAGGACTCACGTATAGCCGCGCCTCCGATGAGCACGGTGTGCTGGATATCGCGAGCGCCGCCCGGATGCCGGCGCTGGGTGAGAAGCTGTTTCTCGTGCCGGGGCATTGCGATCCGACGGTGAATCTCTACGATTGGTACGTGTGCGTGCGCCGCGGGCGAGTGGAGGCATTGTGGCCGATCACCGCGCGGGGTGCGCTCAATTGAGGAGCCGAAAATGAACAAGCAGCACATCAATCCAAAAGAGCTCGGCGCGCCGCCGCGCTTTTACTCGCATGCGGTGAGCATCGCCGCGCCGGCGAAGCTGGTGTACGTCTCGGGCCAGGTGAGCTGGGGTGCCGATGGCAAGGTGGTCGGCGCGGGCGACATGCGCGCGCAATGCAAGCAGGTGTTCGAGAACCTGACGCACGTGCTGCGCGCCGCCGGCGCGGGATGGGACGACGTCATCAAGATGAACGGCTACATGGTCGGCTTGGGCGCCGAGAACGTCGCCGCCTACCGCGAGATCCGCTCGAGCTACCTCAAGTCTGCCAACCTGCCGGCGAGCACGCTGGTCGGCGTGACGAGCCTGGTGCAGCCCGAGCTCCTGCTCGAGATCGAAGTCGTCGCCGCCGTGGGAAGTTGATCTCGACGCGTTACGGCTGGGTGGTGGTCGCCGCGGCCTTCACCCTGATGTTCGTCGGCTTCTCGGCGGCGTATTCCTTCGCCGCGTTCTTCAGCGCCTTCGAAGCCGAGTTCGGCGCTTCGCGCGGCCACATCGCGCTGGTGTTCTCGGTCGCGGCATTCCTCTGGTTCCTCCTCGGCGCGCCCGGCGGCATGGTGGCCGACCGCTTCGGGCCGCGGCGCGTCGCGCTCGCCGGCGTCGCCTGCCTCACGGCAGCGTTGTGGCTCGCGAGCGAGGCACGCTCGCTCGGCGTGCTCTACGCCACCTATAGCATCGGCATCGGCCTTGGCGTCGGTCTGGTCTACGTGCCCTCGGTGGGCGCGGTGCAGCCGTGGTTTGGCGCCAATCGCGCCTTCGCGTCGGGACTTGCAGTGGCCGGCATCGGCGCCGGCAACATCGCCGGGCCGCTGCTCGCCACTTGGTGGATCGGGCTCTTCGGCTGGCGCGGCGCCTATCTCTTGTTTTCGACCTTCGTGCTGATGCTCGGCCTCATCGCCGCGCTCGCGATTCGGCAGCATCCCGGCGTTGCGGCCGCGGGCCCGGCGCAGGGGGTGCCGCTGCGGGCGGCGGCACGCACACCGGCGTTCTGGCTGATCTATGCCTCGCTGCTCTTGAGCTGCGTCGGCCTGTTCGTGCCCATGGTGCACCTCAGCCCCTACGCGCAGGACGCGGGCTACAGCAACGCGCAGGGCGTGACGCTCGTCAGTCTGATCGGACTGGGCAGCCTGCTCGGGCGCTTCGCCATCGGCGGCTTCGCCGACCGGCTTGGCCGTATGCCGTCGCTCGCCGCGATGTACACCGGCCTCGGTCTGATGCTCGTCGTGTGGTGGTCGACCACGGCATGGTGGCTGCTCGCCGTTTTCGCGCTGCTATTCGGCATGTGCTACGGCGCCTATGTGGCGCTGGTCCCCACGATCGTAATGGATCTCTATGGCGCGCGTTCGGTCTCGGGAATCATCGGCTCCCTCTATACCGGCGCCGGCATCGGCACGCTGCTCGGCCCCTGGCTCGCGGGCGTGGCCTTCGATGCGCTCGGCTCCTATGACCTGCCGATCCTCGCCGCCGCCGCGCTCTCCTTTCTCGCAGCCTGCTGCATCGTTCCCCTTGTCCGGCAAAAAGCCCACTTCGTCCATAGCAGTCAGTGACGCGCGCGGGGTGCGCACGCTGCATGTCGGCGGCGAGGCGATCCAGAGCGCCATGCGCATCGACGACCCGTTTGCGCTCGCGCTCGACTACACGCGCTGCATGATGGCGTTCCTGCTGCTGCATCCCGAGCCGCGCGAGGCGCTGATGATCGGCCTGGGGGGCGCTTCGCTGCCCAAGTTCTTTCATAAGAACATGAGGAAAACCAAAGTGCG
>DASWER010000089.1:0-16167 GCA_036394655.1 Burkholderiales bacterium | reverse complement strand
CGATTGCACCAGATCGAACCCCTCGCGCTGCCAGGCCGCGCGTGCTGCGCGCGCAAACGACCAGTCGCGCCACACCTTGCCGATGTAGAAAGGATTAACGCCGAGCACGCGGCGCGCGCCCCAGCCTTGCGTCTCGCGTGCAATCAGCGTCACCTCGGCGCCGGCGCGCTCGAGCGCCGGCATGGCCCGCGCGATGAAGCGCTCGGCGCCGCCAAACGGGTTATAGCGCTGCCGCACAATCGCCAACTTGAGCTTCATGCCGCCGGGGCGAGCAGCTCGCGCGCCGCGGCGTGCACTGCGTCGACCGGCAGCAGCGTGAGGCACTCGCTCACCTTGCCGCCGCCGCAGCCATCCAGGCGGCACGGACGGCAGGAATGCGTGCTCGTCACCACGCGCTGCTCGACATTCCACGGCGCCCACTCGTCCTCGCTCGACGGACCGAAGAGCGCCACGGTAGGCGTGCCCATCGCCGCGGCGAGGTGCATCGGCATCGAGTCGACACCGATGAAAAGCCGCGCCCGTGCGGTGAGCGCGCCGAGCTCCTTGAGCGACAGCTTGCCGGCCAGATTGACGGGCTTGCTCGTCGTGCGGTCGAGAATCTCGTCGATGAACGCGGTCTCCTGCGGCGCGGCGGTCAGCACCACTTGATGGCCTTCGGCGGCCAGCCGGTCGGCCAGCAGCGCGTTGCGCTCCGCCGGCCAGCACTTGAACGTCCAGCGCGACGCCGGATGCATGTGGACGAACGGCTGCGGCAACGCCAGCGCCTCGATCTTCTGCTCGGCGTCGGCGCCCGGCACGAAATGCACCCTGCGCTGGTTCACGCCCGGATAGACGCCGATGCGGCGCAGCGCGTCGAGATTGACTTCCACCTGATGGCGATTGCGGATCAGCGGGTAGAGGTGGCTGAAGCTCTTGCGCCACCAGCGCCCGCGTTCCGCCATGTGCGGCGCCACGCTATGGCGCGCGCCGAGCAGGCGCGAAAGCCAGGCGCCGCGCGGATGCTCGGTGAGATGCACCAGCAAGTCATAGTGCCGCGCGCGCAGCGCGCCGAGGAGCGAGCGCTCTTTGGCGAACTGAGCCAAGGGTCCGAGCGAGCGCCACTCGCGTCCTATGCTGTGAAGCTCGGCCAGCGCGGGATGGCCCGCCAGCATGGGCATGGTGTCGTCGTAGACCAGCGCATCGATCTCGAGGCGCGGCGCGTGCGCTTTCAGCACGTGCAGCACCGGCGCCGCGAGCAGCACGTCGCCGTGGTGCCGCAGCTTGACGACCAGCGCGCGCGCGCATTCCCCCAGCGGAACGGCATCCTTCACCATCCCGCGAGGGTACCTTAATCGAGCCTCCAGGCCACCGAGGCGTAGGCCGCGCGGCCTGGCGCCGGCAGCGCGCTGAAGCTCGTCGCGCCGGTCGCCGCGCCATAGCTGAAATAGCGCTTGTCGAACAGGTTCCGCACCTCGAGCGCAAGCTCCCAGCGCCGCGCGAGGCGCTGCTCGAGCTTGGCGTCGGCCAGCGTGTATTCGGGGATCTGCCGCGGGAAGCCGTTCGCCTGATCGTTGTCGAAGCGCTGCTGGCCGACGTGGCGCAGGTTGAGATTAAAACGGCTGCGCGGCGTGAACGCCCACGAGGCCCCCGCGGTCACGAGCATTTCGGGCACGAGCGGCACGGTCTTGCCGCTAACGTCGACGCCGCCGTACACGCCGGACCTGAAGCGCGCCTCCTGCAGCGCGAGGCCGGCGCGCAGGTCGAGCGCCGCCGTTGCGTGCCACAAGCCCTCGAACTCGAGGCCGCGCCGCTCGGTCGGCGACAGGTTGATGTTCGAGAATGTGAGCGGGCTGAAATAGATCTCGTCGTCGAGCTTAATATCGTATGCGCTCGCGCGCAGGCGCAGGCGCGCGTTTTCATACTCCACGCCTAGATCGGCGCCGAGCGCCGTCTGCGGCTTGAGCAGATTCGGCGCGCACGGCGGGAAGAAGCACGCGTTCTCGTCGAAGTTCGCTACGCGGAAGCTTTTCTCGTACTTGCCATAGACCGACCAGCCCGTGGCGAAGTTATGGCGCAGCGCCGCCTCGTAGGCCTCGAGGCGATCGGCGGTGCGCCGATCATCGATCGGGAAAACTTCTTCCGTCAGGCGCTGGGCGATGCGCTGGGTGCGCGCGCCGAGCACGAGGCGCGTGCGCTCCGCCACCCAGAAATTGGTCAGCGCATACCAGCCGACGCTGTCCTGCTCGCCCCGACGCCGCGAAAAAGCCGCGGCCGTGGTCGCCGGGCTCGACGCGCTGAGGGTGTCGTAATCCCAGCGCTCGAAGTCGGCCCCAAGGATGAGATCGTGCTTGCGCCCGAGCGCATCGAAAGCGAGCTTCGCGCGCGGCGTGAAGCTCCAGAGGTTGGCGTCGGTGTCGGTGAAGAAGCCGCCGAACGCGGCGAAGAAGGCCTTGGTGGTGCGCTGGCGGTAGCCGAGGTCGGCGGAGAGCTCGTGGCGGCCGATGCTTTGCGTGCCACCAAGCGAGACCTGCGCGCCGTCGCGCTCGCGCCAATCGTCCGGCGTGCGCGTCTGTCTCGGGTCGGCGTTGATCTCGGCCTCGGTCAGCGCGCCAGGCAGGCGCTGGCGCTGCTCGTCGACGCCGAGCTTCAGGTACGCCCGCCCGGTGGGGAATAGCGCGTCCACCCGCCCGATTGCGCTGCGCTGCCGATAGCGACTGTTCGCGCGGTAGCCGTCGGTGTCCTCGTAGGACGCCGCGATGCCGCCGCCGAAGGTATCGCCCTGGCGCGCGAAGCTGCCGCGGACCTCCTCGGTGCCGTAGCCGCCCGCGCGGGCGAGGGCAAGCGTGCGTACTTCGCCGGGGCGGTTGCGGCGCGTGATGATGTTGATCGTGCCGCCGGTCGCACCGGCGCCGTAGAGCACCGCGCCGCCGCCGCGCACGATCTCGATGCGCTCGATCGAATCGAGCGGGATCGCGGAAAGCTGCGCGGATTCCAGGTCGCTCTCGGTGATGCGCAAGCCATCCAGCAGCACCAGGGTGTTCTGGTCGCCGGTGATGCCGAAGCCTCGCAGGTCGAGCTGCGGGTTCTGCGTTCCGGCGAGATCGCGGATCTGCAGCAGGCCGAACTGGGCGAGGATGTCGCCGAGATTCGATGAAGCGCTCTTGCGGATGTCGTCGGCCGTAATGACCGTCACCCCCACCGGGAGGTCGCGCTTCGAATCCGCGAAGCGCGTGGCCGTGATTACGATGGTGTCGTCTTGCGCGTAGCAAACAGAAAGGCAAAGGCCGGCGAGGAAGCCGGCGATGAGGCGCAGCATGGGAAACCTCCCTGGCGTCTTCCCCGACGCCGTTAGTGGTTGGAAAGGCTTCCAGGCCGGTCTCCGGACTCGCAGGACTGTGCATCTCGACCTTCCGGCAACCATCGCCGTGGCCAGTACCTTGAGATGACTCTCTGCTTACCGTTGCGGGGGCAGTCGAGGGTTTGCACCTCGTTCCCGTACACCTGGCAGCGGGGCGAATCGTAACGTATGCCCTGGATGTAAGGTCATGAAGTACATGCAGAAGTCGTCGTTACTTCTTGACGCAGCATGAAATTTGCAACATAGTCGCGGCGGTGGAGGCCGAGTTCAACTCGCTGGAGGCGAAGGTGGAGCAGTTCGTCGAGCTCTGCGAGCGGCTGCGCGCCGAAAACAGCGACCTGCGCCAGCAGCTCGCGGCGGCGCAAAACGATGCCAAGCGCCTTCACGAAAAAATCGACGGTGCGAAATCGCGGCTTGAAGGCCTGCTGAGTCGTCTGCCCGGCTGATGGCTGAAGCGGCGAAAACGGTCGAAGTGCAGCTGCTGGGGCGCACTTATCGCGTCGCCTGCGAGGAAAACGAGCGCGAGGCGCTGATGCAGGCGGTGGCGTATCTGGACGGCAAGATGAGCGAGATTCGCCGCGCCGGCAAGGTGATGGGCGCGGAACGCATCGCCGTGATGGCGGCGCTCAACGTGGCGCACGAATTGCTAAGCGTGAGGCTCGGCGCGGGCTTCGACATAGGTCAGGCGAAGCGGCGCATCTCGGCGATCGAATCGCACCTCGACGAAGCGATTGCAAAACAGGAAAAGTTGTTCTAAAAGAGTCCTGTTCCCTGCTGTGCACGACAGGGCTCATACTTCTCGAACCGATAGCTTCCTTCGGTTGCGGCCTAGTGTCACTGTTGTGATCGTCCCCCGCCCGCGGTTATTCACTGCGGCGCGTGCCGGACGAACCTGATGTGACCGGAAAGCGACCACCCTGTTTAGCCAGGGTTCGGGAGCCGAGCCCACCGGCACAAGCGGGGGACGCTCCTCCTTCACATAAGAAATAGAAATGAACTACTGGCTCATGAAGAGCGAGCCGGACGAGTGCTCGATCGACGACGTGCTCGCTGCGCCGGGCCAAAAGACCGCCTGGAGCGGCGTGCGCAATTACACGGCGCGCAATTTCATGCGCGACACGATGCGCATCGGCGACGGCGTGTTCTTCTACCATTCCAGCTGCCCCGAGCCCGGCATCGCTGGCATCGCCGAGGTCGCGTCCGCGCCTTACACCGATGCCAGCCAGTTCGACAAGAAGAGCCCGTACTACGATCCTGGCGCGAAAAAGGCCGAGCCGCGCTGGGTCAACGTGGAGGTGCGTGCGCTGCGCAAGACGCGCCTGGTGTCGCTCGCCGAGCTGCGGCAGCAAAAGCCGCTGGCCAAAATGATCACGCTGCGCCCTGGCAACCGGCTGTCGATCACGCCGGTCAGCGCCGCGGAGTGGAAGTACATCACGGACCGCTTGATTGAAGAATGACACGCTGCTGCGCGCGCTCGCGCGGCAGCCCACCGAATACACGCCGATCTGGCTGATGCGCCAGGCCGGCCGCTATCTGCCGGAGTACAACGCGACGCGCGCGCGCGCCGGCAGCTTTCTCGCGCTCGCGAAGACGCCCGCGCTCGCTACCGAGGTGACGCTGCAGCCGCTCGAGCGCTTTCCGCTCGACGCCGCGATTCTGTTCTCCGACATCCTCACCATTCCGGATGCGATGGGCCTCGGCCTGCAGTTCGCCGAGGGCGAAGGCCCGCGCTTCGAGCGGCCGCTGCGCGACGAGCGCCAGATCGCCGCGCTTGCCGCGCCCGACCCGTCCAGCGAGCTGCGCTATGTGCTCGATGCCGTGCGGCAGATCCGGCACGAATTGCGCGATCGCGTGCCGCTCATCGGCTTCTCGGGCAGTCCTTTCACGCTCGCCTGCTACATGATCGAGGGCTCGGGAAGCGATCACTGGCACACCGTCAAAGCGATGCGACACGCGCGGCCGGACCTGCTGCATCGCATCCTCGAAGTCAATGCGCGCGCGGTGACCGACTATCTCAAGGCGCAGATCGAGGCGGGCATCCAGGTAGCGATGATCTTCGACACCTGGGGGGGAACATTGCCGTACGCCGACTATGTGCCCTTCTCGCTTCAATATGCGCGCCGTGTAGTGAAAGAGCTGCGCGTGCCGACCATCTTGTTCACCAAAGGCGGCAATCCCTGGCTGCGCGAGATCATCGCGAGCGGCGTGAGCGCAGTCGGCCTTGATTGGACGACCGATCCGCGTCAGGCGCGCGAGCTCGCCGCCGGCCGCGTCGCCTTGCAAGGCAACCTCGATCCGGCGACTTTGTTCGCTCCCGAAGGCGCAGTGCGCAGCGCCGCGCGCCAAGTTCTGGATGCGTTCGGCGCGCAGCCGGGCCACATCTTCAATCTCGGCCACGGCATCTCGCCGAAAACACCGGTCGATGCCGTCGGAGCGCTGGTAGACGAAGTGCGCGCTTACAGCAGGGCTCGAGCGAAAACCAACAGCCCTGCTTGACTTATGCACAAAGTTGGCTCATTGCCCGGGAAATCCCGGGCAGGCTGTCGTTCCCTAGCTACGCACCTTTAAGCCATTGACCCAAAACATAAAAACGGCACATAAAGCGACCACTCGCTATGCGAAACTGCGCCCGTCTGCGCGTGTTACGCCGGTATGAAGCGCTTACCCACAGTTTTATCCACAAATTCTAAGTCCTTGCCCGAAAGGGGAAATTCGTGCGTGCGGGTAGCGCTCGATGTGCCGTTGCCGCGGCTCTTCGATTACGCGCTGCCTGAGGGTGCAAGCGTGACGTCAGGCGATCGCGTCACGGTGCAACTCGGCAAGCGAAATCACACCGGCGTGGTGATCGAAGCCGACAGCGCGAGCAGCCTCGCGCTCGATCGGCTGAAAGCGATCGTCGACGTCCGCAGCGATGCGCCGCGCCTTCCCGCGGACTGGCTCGAGCTGATGCGATTTCTCGCCACGTACTACCAGCGCCCCCTCGGCGAGACGGTGGTTGCAGCGCTGCCGCCGCGGCTGCGTTCGGTCAAGCCGTTGCCGCGCAAAGCGCTCAACGGCGCGCGCGAAGCCGGCTCGCCTCGGTTCGTGCCGACGCACGTGCTCACGCCGGACCAGGCGCGCGTCGAGGAAATCATCGCGAAAAAGCTCGGGCGCTTCGCCGCGGTGCTGCTGCATGGCATCACCGGCAGTGGAAAGACCGAGGTCTATCTGCACCTGATCGCTCGCGTGCTCGAGAGCGGCGGCCAGGCGCTGGTGCTGGTGCCCGAGATCAGCCTGACGCCGCAGCTGGAGGGGCGCTTTCGCAGCGCGTTTCCGCAGGCGCGCATCGCCTTGATGCACAGCGCGCTGGAGGACGTCGCACGCACCACGGCCTGGCTCGACGCGGCGCGCGGCGACGCCGGCATCATTCTCGGCACGCGCCTCGCGGTGCTCGCGCCGCTGGCGAAGCTCTCGCTCATCGTCGTCGACGAGGAGCACGACAGCTCCTTCAAGCAGCAGGAAGGCCTGCGCTATTCGGCGCGCGATGCGGCCGTGTATCGCGCCAAGCTGAGCGGCTGTCCCGTGGTGCTGGGCACCGCCACGCCGTCGCTCGAGACCTGGTACAACTTCCGCCAAGGCCGCTACGAGCGCGTGGAGCTCTCCGAGCGTGGCTCGCCCGGCGCACGACTTCCCGCGGTGCGCACCGTGGATACGCGAGTCCATGCGCTCGAGCAGGGCTTTTGCGCGCCGCTGCTCGAGGCCATCACGCAGCGGCTCGCGCGCGGCGAGCAGAGCCTGATCTTCATCAACCGGCGCGGCTATGCGCCGGTCCTCACGTGCGAAGCCTGCGGCTGGTACGCCGCCTGCTCACGTTGCAGCGGACGCATGGTGCTGCACGCGCCCGACCGGCGCCTGCACTGCCACCATTGCGGCGCGCAGCACGCGATCCCGCGGCAATGCCCGACCTGCGGCAATGTCGACCTGAAGCCAATCGGACGGGGCACCCAGCGCGTCGAAGAAACGCTCGGCGAGCGCTTTCCCGATGCGCGCATCGTGCGCATTGACCGCGACAGTGCGCGCCGGCGCGGCGAGCTCCAGCGCACGCTCGAGGGCATTCGCCGCGGCGAGGGCGATATCCTTGTCGGCACGCAACTGCTCGCCAAGGGGCACGATTTCCCCAAGCTCACCTTCGTCGGCGTGCTCAATGCCGATACGGCGCTGCTCTCCACCGACTATCGTTCGGCCGAGCGCCTGTTTGCCGTGCTGTCGCAGGTTGCCGGCCGCGCCGGCCGCCGCGAGCAGCCCGGCGAGGTCATGGTTCAGACGCGTTATCCTGACCATCCGTTGTTCGACTCGCTTGCGCGCCATGACTTCGCCGGCTTCGCCGAAGCGCAGCTCGTCGAGCGCAAGAACGCGGGCTTCCCGCCGTTCGTCTTCGAAGCCGCATTGCGCGCCGAAGCGGATGAGCTCGCGAGCGCCATGGCGTTTCTGCGCGACGCGCGTGAGTTGGTCGAGCCGTCGAGCGAGGTGCAGATCTTCGATCCGGTGCCGCACATGCTGACGCGGCGCGCGGGACTGGAGCGCGCACAGGTCGTGATCCAGTCCGGCTCGCGCACGGCGCTGCAAGCCTATCTCGCCTCGCTCAGCGAGCGGCTGTTCGAGACCGCGCCGCGCGCAATGCGCTGGCACCTCGACGTCGATCCGATCGAGTTCGACTAATGGATCCCAAGGCCGAGATCGAAGCCGCGCTGCGTGCCGCGCTCAGGAAAATCGCGCCGGAGCATGCCGACGCGCCGCTCTTGATCGAGCGGCCGCGCCAGGCCGAGCACGGCGACTTCTCCAGCAACATCGCGCTGCAGCTCGGCAAGGCGCTGAAGCGCAAGCCGCGCGAGCTCGCGCAGGACATTGTTGCCGCCGTGGGCTCCGGGAAGATCACGGCAGAAATCGCCGGCCCCGGTTTCATCAACTTCCGCCTGGGCCGCGACACTCGCCTGGCAGTCATTGCGCGCATCCTGCACGAGAAGGAGCGTTACGGTCGGGCGCAGCGCGCAAACGCCGAGCCGGTCCAGGTCGAGTTCGTGTCGGCCAATCCCACCGGGCCCCTGCACGTCGGCCACGGCCGGCAGGCGGCGCTCGGCGACGCGATCGCCGCGCTGCTCGAATCGCAGGGGCACAAGGTGACGCGCGAGTTCTATTACAACGACGCCGGCGCGCAGATCGACAAGCTCGCGTGGTCAGTGCAGGCGCGGGCGAAAGGCATCCGGCCCGGCGAGGCCGGTTGGCCGGCCGAGGGCTATGCCGGCGAATACATCGAGGATCTCGCCCGCGAATACACCGCCTCGGGCGCGAGCATCGAGGACTTGGATGCCATCCGTCGGTTCGCCGTGAAGCACCTGCGCGCCGAGCAGGATGCCGATCTGCAGGCGTTCGGCGTCAAGTTCGACGTCTACTACCTCGAGTCCAGCCTCTACACCGAAGGCAAAGTCGATGCCGTAGTGAAGGCGCTGGTGGCGAACGGCAAGACCTACGAGAAGGACGGCGCGCTTTGGCTGCGCACCACGGAGTACGGCGACGACAAGGATCGCGTGGTGCGCAAGTCCGACGGCAGCTACACCTACTTCGTGCCGGACGTGGCCTATCACGTCACCAAGTGGCAGCGGGGCTTCAAGCGCGTGATCAACGTGCAGGGCACCGATCACCACAGCACCGTGACGCGCGTACGCGCCGGGCTGCAGGCGCTCGGCCTGGGCATCCCGCAGGGCTACCCCGAGTACGTGCTGCACAGCCTGGTAAAGGTGATGCGCGGCGGCGAGGAAGTGAAGATCTCGAAGCGCGCCGGCTCCTACGTGACGGTGCGCGATCTCATCGACTGGGTCGGGCGCGACGCGGTGCGCTTTTTCCTGGTGTCGCGCAAGGCCGATTCGGAGTTCGTCTTCGACGTCGACCTCGCGCGCCGCAAGACCGACGAGAACCCGGTGTACTACGTGCAATACGCGCACGCGCGCGTCTGCAGCCTGTTCGCACAGGCCGGTGACAAGGAGACCGTGGAGGGTGCGCAGCTCGACGCCTTGAGCGGCGAGCGCGAAGCGGCGCTCGCGCGGCTGCTCGACGAATTTCCCGAGACCGTGGCGAAGGCGGCGCTCGAAGCCGCGCCGCATGACATTGCGTTCTACCTGCGCGAACTCGCTGCGCAGTTCCACAGCTACTATAATGCCGAGCGCATTCTCGTCGACGACGAGGTGCTGCGCGGTGCGCGACTCGCGCTCTGCGCCGCAGTCCGCCAAACGCTGGCCAACGGGCTGTCGCTGATCGGCGTCAGCGCCCCGGAGAAGATGTAAATGGCAAACGCGAGGTCCGCCCCCAGCACCCGTCGGCGCTCGGAAGGCGGCTTCCTGCTCGGCATCTTCGTCGGCGTGGTGATCGGCCTCGCGGTGGCGCTCGGCATCGCGTTCTATCTCAACAAAGCGCCGATGCCGTTCCTCACCGCCAAGCCGACCAAATCGGACAAGGACGTAGCGAGCGGCAAGCCGCCGGCGATCGCCGGGCTGCCGCAGGGCTCTTCCGCGCTGCCGGCCGCGGGCGAGAAGCCGAAGTTCACCTTCTACAACATTCTGCCGGGCCAGGAAGAGCCGGTCACGGAGAAGGAATTGCGCGAGCGCTCGCGCCTGGCGTCGCGCAGTCAACAGGAAGGCTCGAAGGACGTTTATTTCATACAGGCGGGGTCGTTCCAGAACCCGGCCGATGCCGACAATCAGAAAGCGAGGCTCGCGATTCTCGGCTTCGAATCGAGCGTCGAGCCGGCCAATCTGCCCGACAAGGGCACCTGGTACCGCGTGCGCCTCGGCCCCTACAACAAGGTCGAGGAGATCAACCGCGTGCGCCAGGCGCTGGCGCAGAACGGCATCGACGCGAGCCTCGTCAAGATCAAGGAGCCGCAATAGTGAGACGCCTCATTTCTTTGCTGGTCCCGCTGCTGATCGCAGCGCCGCTTGCCTTCGCGCAAGACAATTACACCGAGCTCAAGACACCACAGCCGGTCGAGGCGCAAGGCGGCAAGATCGATGTGGTGGAGTTCTTCTGGTATGGCTGCATCCACTGCTACAACCTCGAGCCCGCGCTCGAAAGCTGGGTGAAGAAGCTGCCGCCGGACGTGCAGTTCCGCCGCGTGCCGGCGGTGTTCAACCCGCGCTGGGGCCACGATGCCGCGATCTTCTACACCTTCGAGGCGATGGGTTTGCTCGACAAGCTGCACAAGCCCCTGTTCGACGCGATCCATCGCGGCGGGCTACGCACCGACAATCCCCAGGCGCTCGACCAGTGGCTGCAGAAGCAAGGCGTCGAGCCGAAGAAGTTCAACGAGACGATGAGATCGTTCGCGGTGCAGAGCAAGACGCGTCGCGCGATCCAGCTCACCACGGGATACGCGATTGAGGGCACCCCCGCCATGGCGGTGCAGGGCCGCTACGTGGTCAACGCGGGCGATGGCATCCTGCAAACCGTGTCCGGCCTGGTGGACCGGGCGAGGAAGGAAAAATAGCCGAGCGTGTCGTCATCAGCGGCGCTTCGTCGGGCATCGGCGAAGCGCTCGCAAGGCACTACGCTTCACCGGCGCGCGTTCTCGGCCTGATCGCGCGACGCCCGGTCGCCACTTCCCTGCCCGGAACCATCGTTCCGTACCCGCTCGACGTTCGCGACGAAGCGGCACTGGTCGCGGCCGCCGAGAATTTCACCACGCGCTTCGGCGCGCCGGACCTGGTGATTGCGAATGCCGGCATCTCGGCGGGCACCGCCGGCGAATACATCGAAGACATCGCGAAGCTGCGTCGCGTGCTGGAAGTGAACGTCATCGGCATGGCGGCCACGCTCGCCGCGTTCGCACCCGCGATGCGCCGCGCCGGCCGCGGTACGCTGGTGTGCGTGGCGAGCGTGGCAGGCTTTCGCGGTCTCGCCGGCAATGGCGCGTACAGCGCGTCGAAAGCCGCGGCGCGCATCTGGACCGAAAGCCTGCGTACCGAGCTTTACGGCTCGGGCGTCTCGGTAGTTTGCATCTGCCCCGGCTACGTCGACACGCCGCTCACGCGGGTGAACCGGTTCCGCATGCCCTTCCTCCTGTCGGCCGACGCGGCTGCGCCGCGCATCGCGCGCGCGATTGCCGCGCGCCGGCGCGTGGCCGTGATTCCGTGGCAGATGGCACTGGTGTCTATCGTGTTGCGCGCGCTGCCGGGCTGGCTTTACGACCGATTGGCCTCGCGCGCGCCGCGCAAGCCGCGAAACTGATCTACTTCTGCAGCCGCGTCATGGCGTAACTGCCCGGCGCATCCTCGATGGCGTTGGCCGGAATGCGCGCCGGTACCTTCTCACCGCCGTTGGCGGCATCGATCCAGCGCTGCCAGTCTTCCCACCATGAGCCCGGCTGCTGCTTGGCGCCGGCGAACCACTGCTCCGCCGTCTCGGGCAGCGCGTCGTTCGCCCAGTAGTGGTACTTGTTCGCCGCCGGCGGATTGACGATGCCGGCGATATGGCCCGAGCCGCCAAGAACGAAGCGCACCTTGCCGCCGAGGTAGCGCGCGCCCTTGTAGGTGGTCTTCCACGGCGCGATGTGGTCCTCGACGGTGGAGATGAAATAGCTCGGCATCTTCACCTTGCCGAGGTCGATCGGCACGCCCTTGAGGTTGATGCCGCCGGGCACGCCCATCAGGTTCTTCAGATACATGTTGCGCAGATAGAAGCTGTGCATGCGCGCCGGCATGCGGGTCGAGTCGGCGTTCCAGTACAAGAGGTCGAACGGGAACGGATCCTTGCCCATCAGGTAGTTGTTCACCACGAAGGACCACACCAGGTCGTTCGCGCGCAGCAGGTTGAACGTGCTCGCCATCTCCGAGCCTTCGAGATAGCCGCGCTGGTTCATCTTCTTTTCCAGGCTCGCGACCTGCGCCTCGTCGATGAACACGCCGAGCTCGCCCGGCTGCGAAAAATCGAGCAGGCTGACGAAATAGGTGGCGCTCTTTACGCGGTCATCACCTTTGGCCGCCAGATAGCCCAGCGTCGCCCCCAACAGCGTTCCACCCAGGCAATAGCCGATCAAGTTGACCTCGCGCTGGCCGGTGGCGCGCGCTACCGCATCCATCGCCGCGAGCGGCCCCTCGACCATGTAGTCGTCGAAGCCCTTCTGCGCGAGCTTGGCGTCCGGATTCACCCAGGAGATCACGAACACCGTGTGGCCCTGCTCGACCGCCCAGCGGATCAGCGAGTTCTTCTCGCGCAGATCGAGGATGTAGTACTTGTTGATCCAGGGCGGGATGATGATGAGCGGCCGCTTGTACACCTGGCTCCCCAGCGGCTGGTACTGGATGAGCTGCATCAGCTCGGTCTGGTAGACCACCTTGCCGGGACTGGTGGCGACGTTGCGCCCGAGCTGGAACGCGGTCTCGTCGGTCATCGAGATGCGCAGCTCGCCGCCGCCCTTCTCGATGTCGGCGAGCAGGTTGTTCAGCCCGCGCACCAGATTCTGCCCGCCGCTCGCCAGCGTCTCGCGCAGCACCTGCGGGTTGGTCATCAGGAAGTTCGAGGGCGAAAGCGCATCCATGTACTGGCGCGTGAAGAACGCGACCTTCTTCTCCGACTCGGGCGGCAAGCCTTCGACACTTGCCACCGCCTGCTGGATGTGACGCGAGGCGATGAGGTACGACTGCTTGATGTAGTCGAACAGAAAGTTCTTCGACCAGTCTTCGTCCTTGAAGCGATAGTCGCCCTTCGCCGGCTCGGCCACCGGCTCCGATGGCATGCCGAAGAGCTTCATCCAGCTCGACTGCCAGAGCCGCATCTGGTCGATCCACAGATTCATCGACGCGCTGGCGATGAGCGCCGGATCGGCCGCCATCTTCGAGTAGAGATCCATGTACGCCTTGGCGATGCCCATCTCGTCGCGCATCGCCGCCGACAGGCTTTCGGTCTGCTTCTGGGCGAACTTCTCCAGGATCCTGGAGGAACGCTCGGCGACTTGCTGGCAGACTTTCGCCAGCTCTTCGGTTTCGTTCTGATTAGCCGGCCGCATACCGCATGATGCCATCTGGGCCGGCGACACGCTTTGCGTCGCCCGCGTAGTAAAGATAGTGCAGGTGGGCTATCGCCTCGCCCATCGCGAAGAAGGTCTGGTGCGCATCGAGCGGCCGCCGGAACAGCACCGGCAGCAGATCGCCTGCGCTGCGCTCGCCCTTGCGCAGTTCTTCTTTCAGCTCGGCGAAGCGCGCGCGGTGATGCGCCTCGAGCTGCGCCACGCGATCGTGCGCGCCGCGAAAGGGCTTGCCGTGCGACGGCAGCACCAGCACATCGGCCTGCAGCTCGCGATAACGCGCGATGGAATCGAGGAACAATCGCAGCGGATCGCCTTCCGGATCGATCGACCAAACGCTCACGTTCGTAGAGATGGTGGAGAGCAGCATGTCGCCCGCGATCACCACGTTCAGCGCTTCGCAATAGAGCGACATGTGCTCCGGGGCGTGGCCGTGGCCGATGATCGCGCGCCACTGGTTTTTCCCGATCTGAACCTTGTCATGCTCGATGATGCGGCGATAGGAATGCGGGAAGTCGGGCACCAGCTCCGCGTAGCGGTTGCGGCCGCTGGACATCGCCTTCGAGCGCTCGTCGCCGAGCCCGTTGCGCCGGAACACCGAGAGCACCGCCTCCGTCGTATAGCCCGCGCCGCTCGCACGTACCGCGTGCGCTGTCAGGTATTCGCCTTGCGTCGTCCAGAGCTCGACGCCGAAGCGGCGGCACAGCCAATCGGCGTTGCCGGCGTGGTCGGGGTGATAGTGCGTGAGCACCACGCGCTTGATGGGCGCGAAGCGCTCGAGCAGCTTTTCCCAGATCGCGCGTGTCTGCTCGTTGCCGATACCGGTATCGACGATGGTCCAGCCGCCGTCGTCAGCGAGCAGCCACAGGTTGATGTGGTTGAGCTGGAACGGCAGCGGCATGCTGAGCCAGTGAATGCCGGGCGCGACTTCGATCGTCGTGCCAGCTTCCGGAGTCTGCGGCCAGGGATACTGAAGCGAGGACATCAGCTATAAAATCAACGCGAACCCTACCATGGAAACGGAACGCGCCGAATTTTCGATCAGCGAGCTGGCGCAAGAGTTCGACGTCACGCCGCGCGCGATCCGCTTCTACGAAGACCAGGGATTGCTCGCGCCGCGTCGCGACGGCCAGCGCCGCATCTACACGCCGCGCGACCGCACCCGGCTCAAGCTCACGCTGCGCGGCAAGCGCCTGGGCCTGACGCTCGCCGAGATCCGCGAGCTGATCGACATGTACGAGCCCGGCCGCGACGACCGGGCGCAGCTCGAGCGCTTCCGCGAGGTGCTGGAAGCCCACCGCAAGAGCCTGCTGCAGCAGCGTGCCGACATCGAGGACCAGCTCTCGGAGATCCAGACCTTCGAGAAGCGCCTCCACCAGCAGTTGAAGAAACGCCGCTAGTTGACGTTTACGTTAACGTAAAGTAGCCTCGCAAGGCTATATGAATGCCCCCGCCGATCCGCAGTTCGCGACCCGCATCCGCGCGAGCTTCGGCCGCCAGAAGGCGATGGCGCTGATTGGCGCGAGCCTCGGCAGCGTCGCGCCGGGTGCGGTCGAGATCACCCTGCCGTTCCGCGACGACCTGACCCAGCAAAAGGGCTTCGTGCACGGCGGCATCATCGGCATGATTGCCGACACCGCCTGCGGCTATGCGGCCTACTCGCTGATGCCAGCGGACTCCTCGCTCGTCACGGTCGAATACAAGATGAACATCCTCACTCCGGCGACCGCTTCGCTGGTGGCGCGCGGCGAAGTGGTGAAAGCGGGCCGCACCCTCACTGTGGCGCGCGCGGAGGTGTACGCTCAGGATGGAAAGCACGTCGCCACCATGCAGCAGACCCTGATGATGCTCGCCGGCCGCCCCGACCACCCCGAATGAACATTCTTGTTTTTGCCCCCCTGATCAGGGGGGCAGCGACTCATTTGGCAAATGCGCGAGCGGGAGGTTTGATTTTAGAAAACCGAAAACCCCCCGCTGCGCCTTCGGCTCACGACCCCCTTATCAGGGGGTCAGCGGCGGGTCACGGGTGAGTTTCCTTGGTTTTGACCATGGGGAGACCCTCTCGATGCTGCGCGATACGGTGCGCGATTTCGCCGCCAAGGAGATCGCGCCGCGCGCCGCCGAGATCGACCGTTCGAACGAGTTTCCGCCCGATCTGTGGCGCAAGCTCGGCTCGCTCGGCCTGCTCGGCGTCACGGTCGAGGAAGACTACGGCGGCACGGCGATGGGCTACCTCGCCCACATCATCGCAATGGAGGAGATCTCGCGCGCCTCGGCGTCGATCGGCCTGTCGTACGGCGCGCACTCGAATCTTTGCGTCAACCAGATCCGCCGCAACGGCAGCGACGCGCAGAAGCGCAAATACCTTCCCAAGCTGGTCTCCGGCGAGCACGTCGGCGCGCTCGCGATGTCGGAGCCCGGTGCCGGCTCCGATGTGGTCGGCATGCGCCTGCGCGCCGAGCGGCGCGGTGACCGCTATGTGCTCAACGGCAACAAGATGTGGATCACGAATGGGCCGGACGCGTCCGTGCTGGTGGTGTACGGCAAGACCAGCGATCAGGGCATCACCGCCTTTCTGATCGAGAAAGGCATGAAGGGATTCAGCACCGCGCAGAAGCTCGACAAGCTCGGCATGCGCGGCTCGAACACCTGCGAGCTGGTATTCCGCGATTGCGAAGTGCCGGCTGCAAACGTCCTTGGCGAAGAGGGCAAAGGCGTGAAGGTGCTGATGTCCGGGCTCGACTACGAGCGCGCCGTGCTGGCCGGCGGGCCGCTCGGC
>DASWER010000088.1:0-5661 GCA_036394655.1 Burkholderiales bacterium | reverse complement strand
CGCTTCTATACCGAAGTGCTCGGCATGAAGCTCACGCACTTCAAGACGCCGACCGCGGAGCGGCTCGCGTTCAGCTTCGGCGAGCAGAAGATCAACCTGCACGAGTGGGGCCGCGAGTTCGAGCCGCGGGCGCATGTCGCCGTGCCCGGGTCGCTCGATCTGTGCTTCATCGCCGCGGTGCCGCTGGACGAGGTCGTCAAGCGTCTCGAGAAGGCGAAGATCCGGATCATCGAGGGCCCGGTGAGGAAGACCGGTGCGGTGGGACCCATCCGCTCCGTATACGTGCGCGACCCGGATCTCAATCTGGTGGAGATCTCGGTGTACGAGAGTTAGCGGGAACAGGCTTTGCACGGAAGTCCTCACCGACAAAGGAGGCTTCCATGGCAGGAATTCCCCGGCATCAAGGACGCGCCGAACCGAAGCTCGGACCGAGCGATCTTTCCGACACCGCCGCCGATCGTCCCGGCAGCGAGAACACCGATACCGACGCCGGCGGCACCGGCGAGCGCGTCACCGTGGGTCGCGCCCCGAATAGCGAGCGCCATGACGAGGTGCGTCCCGACCGGGTGGTGGGTCCCGAGGAGGCCGGCCTCGGCGGCGGCCTCGATCAGGCGGAGGAGGCGCAGCTCGGCGTGACCGATGAGGAGCTCGAGGCCCGGCGCCTCAAGAAACCGAAACCCTGATGCCCTTTTCCTCGAGCGAGCGCACCAGCGTGCGGGTGTGCTCGCTGTCGCGCGTCTCCACCAGGAACTCGACCTCGGGCGAGCGCACCGAGGCGGTGCCGAAGATGCGTTGGTGCTGGACTTCGACGATGTTGCCGCCGGCATCCGCGATCAGCTGCGCCACCTTGGCGAGGCTGCCCGACACGTCGGGCATGGTGACGCGCAGCCTGACGAGGCGCGCATCGCGCACCAGGCCGCGCATCAGCACCGAGGCGAGCACGCGGCTGTCGATGTTGCCGCCCGAGATCGGGATGCCGACGCGCTTGCCGGCGAAGCGCTGCGGATGCTCGAGCAGCGCGGCGAGCGCCGCGGCGCCCGCGCCCTCCGCCACGGTCTTCTCGATCTCGATCAGCGCGACGATGCCGCGCTCGATGGTCTCTTCCTCGACCACCAGCACTTCTTCGACCCGCTTCTGGATGATGGCGAACGCGATGTCGCCGACGTCCTTCACCGCAATGCCTTCGGCGATGGTGTCGCCGCCGACCTTGATCGGCTCCCCCTTGAGCCGCTGGTGCATCGACGGATAGGTGCGCGATTCGACACCGTAGATCTTGATGCGCGGATTGAGCGCGCGCGCCGCGGTGGCGATGCCGGCGATGAGGCCGCCGCCGCCGACCGGGACCACCAGCACGTCGAGCGCCGGTATCGCCTGCAGCATCTCGAGGCCGACGGTACCCTGGCCGGCAATGACCAGCGCATCCTCGTAAGGATGCACAAACACCAGGTTGTCCTTGCGCGCGAGCTCGTGCGCATGCGCGCCGGCTTCGGCGAGCGACTCGCCCTCGAGCAGGACCGTGGCGCCATGGACCCGTGTGTTCTTGATTTTGGTATTGGGAGAGCCCTTGGGCATCACGATCACCGCCGGGATCCCCAGGCGCGCGGCGTGGTAGGCGACCGCCTGGGCATGGTTGCCCGCGCTCATTGCCACTACCCCGCGCTTTCGCTCGGCGTCGGACAGCGACAGCAGCTTGTTGAGCGCGCCCCGCTCCTTGAACGAAGCGGTGAACTGCAGGTTCTCGAACTTGAGGTAGAGCTCGCAGCCGGTGAGGCGCGACAGCGTCCGGCTCGGCAGGAAGGGCGTGCGCTCCACCGCGCCTTCGATGCGCGCCGCCGCGGTGCGGATGGCCTCGAGCGAAATCATGGCGTGAAATGTTAAAGGTTTATTATTGCCCGCCGCATGGAAATCGATACCCAGCTTGCACGGCAACTCGCGAGCAGCGATCCGACCGATGCGCAGTTCCGGCTGCTGGTCGAGAGCGTCACCGAGTACGCGATCTATCTGCTCGACCCGAGCGGGCGGGTGATGAGCTGGAACGCCGGCGCCGAGCGCATCAAGGGCTACGCCGCCGCGGAGATTCTCGGCCGGCACTTTTCGCTCTTCTATCCACCGGAGGATCGCGCGGCCGGCCAGCCTGAGCAGATGCTCGAGGAAGCGGCGCGCGACGGGCGCGTCACCGCGCAGGGCTGGCGTCTGCGCCAGGACGGCAGCCGGTTCTGGGCCGACGTGGTCGTCACGGCGCTGCGCACCAACGACGGTGCGCTCAGCGGCTACGCCAAGGTCACCCGCGACCTCACCGGCTGGCGGCAGGCGCACGAGCGCGTGCGCGAAAGCGAAGAGCGCCTGCTGGCCTTCACCAACCACAGCCCGGCGAGCATGTTCCTGAAGGACGCCGGCGGCCGCTATCGCTTCGTCAACCGCCAGCTGCTCGCGCGCTTCGGCTTGCGCCGCGAGCAGATCCTCGGCCGGCGCGATCAGGAGATCTTTCCCGCCGAGCAGGCGGCGCGCTTTGCCAAAAGCGATGCCGAAGTGCTGGCGAAGCGCGCCGCCGTGGAGCTCGAGCAGCCCGCGGTGACGACCGAAGGTGAGCGCCTTCTCATGGTGGTGAAATTCCCGGTGTTCGACGCCGACGGCGGCGTCGCCGGCATCGGCGGCATCGCCAGCGACATCACCGACCGCAAGCGCTCGGAGCAGGCGCTGGTCGAGCAGCGCACCCTGCTGGCCGAAGCACAGAAGGTCGCCGGCCTGGGCTGCTGGGAATGGGAGCCGGGCACTGGCCGCATGACCTGGTCGGAGGAGCTCTATCGCATCTTCGGCGTCGCCGAGAAAGACCCGCAGCCGACCTTCGAGGCTTATCTCGAGCGCGTGCATCCCGCCGATCGCGTGCTGACGGCGACGGCGCTGGCGCGCGCGCTGGCCGAAGGCCGCGGCTTCATCCAGGAGGAGCGCATCGTGCGGCCCGACGGCAGCGAGCGCGTCATCCGGACGCACGGCGAGATCGTGCGCGATGGCGGCGGGCGGGTGGCGAAGCTGGTCGGCGCCTGCCTCGACGTGACCGAAAGCCGCAATGCCGAAATCACCCAGCGCGCCGCGGCCGCCAGCCTGCAATCGCTCACCCGGCGCCTGGTGCAGGTGGAAGAGGCCGAGCGCCGGCGCATCGCCGGGGAGCTGCACGATCGCGTCGGCCAGAACCTTTCCGCGCTCAACATCAACCTCGACATCGTGCTCGGCGCGCTCGGCGATGGCGCTGATCCGGACCTGCGGCTGCGGCTGCGCGATTCGCTCGGCCTGGTCGACGGCACGCTGCAGACCATCGAGGACGTGATGGCCGACCTGCGCCCGCCGCTGCTCGAGGAATACGGCCTCGGCGCGGCGCTCGCCTGGTATGCCGAGGAATTCGCCAAGCGCACGGCGATCACCATCGAGCTCGACGACCTGGCGCGCGAGCGCAACCGGCGCCTGCGCCGCGAAGCCGGCGTCGCGCTTTTCCGCATCGCACAGGAAGCGCTGAACAACGTCGCCAAGCACGCCAACGCCAAATGCGTCTGGCTGCGCCTCGAAGTGCAGGATGAGCAAATGTGGCTCAGCATCCGCGACGATGGCAGCGGCTTCGATCCCGCGGCGGCCGAGGCGCGCGCCAGCCGGCTCGGCATGACCACGATGCAGGAGCGCATGGTGGCTGCCGGCGGCTCGCTCGAGCTCGAAAGCGCGCCGGGCAAAGGGACTACACTTACCGCGCGCGTGCCTTTCTGATTCTGAATATGCCGATTCGCATCCTCATCGCCGATGACCACGGTGTAGTCGCCGAAGGCCTCAAGCATCTGATCGAGGCGCAGCAGGACATGCAGGTCGTGGCCACCGTCGGCGACGGCCGCGAGGCGGTCCGCGTGGCGAAGGAAACCCAGCCCGACGTGGTGCTGATGGACCTTTCGATGCCGGAGCTGAACGGCGCCGATGCGACGCGCGCGGTGCTCGAGCACGATCCCAAGTGCCGCGTGATCGTGCTGTCGATGTACGCCGAGCGCGAGTACGTGCGCCGCGCCCTCAAGGCCGGCGCCGCCGGCTACGTCGTCAAGCGCTCGGCGGCGAAGGAAGTGGTCGACGCGATCCGCGCCGTGCACGCCGGGCAGCGCTATCTCAGCCCGCGGGTCGCCGACGTGGTGATCGACGATTACGCCGGTGACGGCAAGGGCGATCTGCTCGAGAAGCTCTCGACCCGCGAGCGCGAGGTGCTGCAGCTCCTGGCGGAAGGGCGCACCGGCGCCGAGATCGCGACGCGCCTCGCGCTGTCGCAGAAGACGGTGGAGACCTACCGCGCGCGGCTGGTCGAGAAGCTCGGCATCCGCGACGTCGCCGGCCTGGTCAAGTTCGCCATCCAGCGCGGGCTGGTATCGCTGGATTAGCAGCGCTCGTTACGATGACCACCACGAGTGAAGAAACGCGCGCCTACATTCTGATCGTCGACGACGATGCGTCGGTGCGCGAGCTGCTCAAGCTGCGGCTCGTCGGCGAAGGCTACGAGGTCGAGCTGGCCGACGACGCGATCGTGGCCGGGCGCGCGCTGATGCGCACGCCGCCGGACCTGATGCTGGTCGATGTCGCGATGCCGTATCTCGACGGTGTCGATTTCGTGGCGGCGCTCAAGGCCGATACCACGGTGCCGGATGTGCCGGTGGTGTTCATCACCGGCCATGGCGAAGTCTTGGGCCGCGCGCAGGCACTCGGCGTCGAGTGCCTGATGAAGCCTTTCACCACCGAGGAAATACTGGAAGTGGTGCGGCGCGAGCTGCAGCTGCGCCCGCCGCGCCGGCGCGCGCGGCTGGACTATCTGTCCGCCAGCACCTAGGGCGTGTTACCGGAGGCGAGCGGCTCGATCAGCTCGAGCAGCGCCTTGGTCTCGAACGGCTTGGCGAGGTGGTGATCGAAGCCCGCGAGCCGCGCGAGGATCCTGTCGGACGATTGCTTCCACCCGGTGATGGCGATCAGCATCGGCCGCTCCTTGCCATAGGCCTGCCGCAGCTCGCGCGCCACGTCGTAGCCGGTCATCCCGGGCATGCCGATGTCGACCAGCGCCACGTCGGGATCGAAGTCGCGCACCATGCGCATCACCTCGGCGCCCCGGTAGCATTCGCGCACCTCATGCCCCTCGTCCTGCAGGATCGCTGCGAGCGTCGCGACCTGGTCGCGCTCGTCGTCGGCGACGAGGATGCGCAGCTTGCGGCGAGCGCGCGCTGCGCCCTCCGCAGGTGTTGCCTGCAAGGACCGGTTGTCTTTCACCCGTCCGATAGTACTGTCCTCCCGTGTCAGGCGTGCACGCCTGACACGGGAAAACGCTCCCGCCGCCTGTCTTTTTTTTCGGCTTTTTCCTGTCGTCGCACGGCTACACTCGCGCCACCGGAAATCTACATAGCGGATACCGGGCGCGGCAGCGTTGAAGGGAAACGACAAGGTTGTAGTGCTGGCAACGACACCGAACTCGATGCCTTTCTACACGCCGCACAAGGTATCTTCCGACAGTCCGTTTCACCTAGCAATCAACGTACGGGGCCCCTGTGAACCTGCCGCTTAAAGACTCGGAAAGTAATGCCCTCGGCCATGCCGAGGAACTGAGCGCCATCCACGGCGCGCTCGTCGCGTTGCGCCGAGGCGATCCGGCAGCGA
>DASWER010000087.1:0-3023 GCA_036394655.1 Burkholderiales bacterium | reverse complement strand
TTCCTGCGGGTTCATGCGGCCCCACTTGTCGTGCCAGTTGCCGTCGAAGCAGTGCATCAGCTCGTGGCCGAGCGTGATGAAGGTCTGCGTGTCGCTTTCGCTGCGCGGCGTCGGCACGTAGATGGAGCAGACGCGCCCGCCGCGCTCGGCGTCGCTCCATTTCGAGCAGCCGCGGATCGCGAAGATTTCCTTGCGGCCGGCGAGGCCCTGGCAGACCGCCTGCACGTCGTCGACGCGGTTCCACACCACGGTGACGTGGTCGCCCGCGCTTTGCGGCGTGGCGCACGCCGCCAGGGCAGCGCAGACTACCCAGCGGAAAATCCTCACGCCAGGAGCATCCGGCCGACGTCGAGGCCCTCGGCGTACTGCACGCCGACCATGCGTCCGTTCAGGCGCGCGATGTCGCGGTAGATGTCGATCCCCAGGCCGCGGCACTTGAACTGGCTCTGGTGCGCTTCGATCGCGCGCATCTTGGTCTCGATGGTCTCGGTGATGTCGACGTAGGCGCGCGGATGGAACGCGACCGGCACCGGGCGGCAGAAGTTCGGGTGGTAGGTGAAGAAGTCGAAGTAGCGCAGGCGCTGGCTCGAGACGCAGGCCTCGTGCACCAGCACGTGATCGCGATGGAACTCCGAGGGGCCGTGCGTCAGCATCGCCGCCGGCGCAAGCTCCTTCACCTCGCGGTCGATCATCGCCACCAGCTCGTAGCTCTTCAGGTCTTCGATGCGCTTGCTGCCGTCGGCCATCAGCACGTGCAGCTCGCAGCCGAGGATCTCGGCCGCGTGCTGCGCCTCGCGCAGGCGCGCCTTGTAGTCGCCGGGCAGCGAGATCACCGCCATCACCACGCGAGCGCCGCCACGGCGCAGGCGCGCCATGGTGCCGCCGACCGCGAGCTCGACGTCGTCGGCATGGGCGCCGACCGCGAGCACGGTCTTGCCGGCGTAGCGCTCGGCGATCTTCACTCTTCCTGCTCCCAAGGCGGCTGGCGGTAGAGGCATAGCGTGAAATCGTTCGGCATGTAGGTGTGGTCGAGGCGCACCGCCGGCGTGAGCTTGAGCGCGAACTGCAGCACGTCGGCGGGGTGCAAATACAGGCGCCCGGGGCTGCGCGTCACGGCGCAGCGGCTCAGGAAATTCACCGCCAGGCCGATGCGCGTGAGGTCGAACAGGCGCTCGAGCGTCGGCTGCACGCGCTTGCGCGTGTCCTTGGCGTTGTAGCCGAAGATGCCGCTCGCCACGATGTAGTCGTAAGGCTCGTCGGTGACGAAGGTGAGCGCGTCGCCCATCATGAAGCGCGCGCCGGTGCCCGCGAAACGCTTGCGGCAGCGCTCGATCATCGGCTTGCAGATGTCCATGCCGGTGTAGCGCGGCTCGACGCCGCGCGCGTTGAGCCAGGACAGCAGGTCGCCGAAGCCGCAGCCGACATCGAGCAGGCGCTTGCCATGGAACGACCCCAGGCCGAGCGCGGTGGCGAAGCGCTTCTCCTGCGAGGAGCGACGGCCGAAGCCGAGGGCCTTGTAGCCGTAACCGAAGCGGCGGATGTGGTTCTCATAGAACCGGGTGATCTCGGAATCAGGCAATGCTCAGCTCGCGATGCGTGGTTTGGCCAAGCAGCACACGTCGGCTGTCCGGCCCACAGTTGAAGAGAAGATCGATCGCCGAGAGGCCGGCGCTGAAAGGCGCCGTGCCGCGCTGCGGATAGACCGGGTGGTTGAATTCCTGGAACGCGAGCGCGATGCCGGCTTCGGCGAACGCCGCGCGGTCGAGATAGTCGCGCGAGCCGCCCAGGCCGACGAGCAGCGTGTGCGCGCCCACGGCTTTGCAAAGATTCAGCACCAGCTCGCTCTTCGCGCCGCCGACATCGAGCTCGGAGCTGTTGACCAGTGGCGTGCGGATGCCGAAGCCCTCGCGCAGAAGCTCGAGCAGCGCCTGGTTCAGGTCGACGAGCCGCTCCCAGCGCTGGGCGTAGAGCTCTTGCAGGCGAGACGCATAGGGGGCGAAGTGAGGCGCCGATGCGTAAGCGCGGCGCAGCGTCTCGAAATGCGTCCCGGCCCAGTGCTGGCTGTTGTCGATCGCCTTCTCGACGATGCGCTCCTTCTGCGAGCGCTGCGCCACCGGCACCGTCAGCCAGTGCGGCGCGCCGTTGACGCGCACCATGCTGCGGTTCTGGTAATTGCCGCGCTCGAACTGCACGTGATCGAGCACGATGAAAAGCTCAGCCCGCACCATGCGGTGCAGGTATCCGAGCCAAGGCAAATAGTGCGGCTGGTGAATCGCGACGAGCATCCGGCTCCCCAGAGACCCACAAAGGGTAGGCTCCGGATGGAGCAAATTCGACCTTGCCGCTTAGCCCGGCCGGGCCGTCGCCCCGCAGAGACGTTGTGCCACTGCAGCGGCGGCGATGCGATGCGCCGTGCTGGTCCAGTGCCCCGAGGGCAGATAGAGCGTTTCTTTTTTCTGCGCCAGCGCCTCGCCGAGCGCGACGACGCGCACGTCCAATTGTTTTCCGAGCGTTGCAAGGCGCTGGTCCGGATAGCTCACGCCCTGCCCCATCTGGAGCGGATGCGGTACGGCCACCACGGCGAGCTCGGCGCCGTTGCGGCGGCTGTAGTCGTTGATCTTGCCGATGAGCGCATCGGTCACGCGCCAGGCGTTCTCCCAGATGTCGTCGTGCGGCGCCTGGAGCACGGCGCCATCGTCGTGCGCATGCGCCTCGCCGATGAACGCCAGCCCGGCGAGCTGCCGGCCGAGCTGCCAGGTGCGCGAGTGGTCGGCGATCTCGGTGGCGAGCCGATAGCGCGTCTGCATGCGGCGGTCGAAAGCCGGCGCGGTGGCGAAGGAATCGTCGATGCGCGCGACGCCATGGGCGTCCAGGATGAAAAATGGGCGTTGCTTCTCCGGGCTGAGGGCGAACGAGTTGTCCACCACGTCGTCGCGGTTGGAGAACTGCAGCAGCACGAGATCGGGCTGGTAGCGCATCGCGGTCGACTGCAGCAGCACGTACTCCTGCGCGGTGCCGTATCC
>DASWER010000086.1:0-4098 GCA_036394655.1 Burkholderiales bacterium | reverse complement strand
AAGGCGGTCCTGCTGCTGCTCACGTTCTTCGGCGGCGGCATCGGCGCGCACAAGTTCTACCTCGGCAAGTACTGGCAGGGCGCGCTCTATCTGATCTTCTTCTGGACCGGGATCCCGGCCCTGGTCGCGCTGATCGAGTTCATCATTTATGCGTTCACCAGCTCGGAGCGCCTGAACGAAAAGTACACCGCGGGCGGCAGCGTCCTGGTGATCGTGATCGTCCTGGTCCTCGGCCTGCTCGGCGTGATGGTGATCGGCATCATCGCCGCGGTGGCAATCCCGGCCTATCAGGATTTCACCGTGCGGGCGAAGGTCTCCGAGGGCATCATGGGCACGATGCCGTGGCGCGAGGCGGTCGCCGATTACTACGCGAAGACCAAGCGCGCACCGGCGAGCGCCAACGAGCTCCCCGGCGGCGCTCCCGGGACCCAAACCCGCAGCGGCACCATCGCCCTCGGCCCCGGCGGAGTGCTGACGGTCACGCTCAACGACTCCGTGGGCGGCCGCTTCGCCGGCAAGACCATCGTCTTCCAGCCCAGCGTAAATCCCGACGGCGGGCTGTCCTGGAGCTGCACGGCGGGCACGCTCGAGCCGAGATACCGGCCGGCAAGCTGCCGGCCCTGAGCTTGCCGTTTGGTAAGATGCCTGCACAGGAGGCCGCATGTTCGAACGCCTGCATCACATCGCATATCGCTGCCGCGACGCGCAGCGCACGGTCGATTTCTACACCAAGGTCGTGGGACTGAAGTACGTCGCCGGCCTGATGCCGCCCGAGAACCACAAGCCCTCCTGGCCGTTGAACGAGCCCGGCCAGCCGGCGCGCAAGGTGGTCGGCGAGGAAGCCGACTCGCTGCACATCTTCTTCGAGCTCGGCGACGGCAGCTATCTCGCCTTCTTCGACGTGCCGGACGGCGGCGACGACAGCAACGATCCGACGCCCTGGTGGGTGAAGCACATCGCCTTCGAAGGCTCCGACATGAAGGCGCTCGCCGAGGCGAAGGCGCGCCTCGAGGCCCACGGCGTGCAGGTGCTGGGTCCCAAGAACCACCATTTCTGCCAGTCGATCTACTTCATGGATCCGGACGGCCACCGCCTCGAGATCACGGTGCGCACCGAAGAGCCCGACACCTGGCAGCAGCTTGCCGCTCGAGCGCCGAAGGAGCTCGGCAAGTGGAACGAGCTCAAGAAGCGCAAATACGGCTACCAGCCCGCCACGGGGAAGACCGAGATCCCCGCCATGCCGGCCGACAGCACCATCGTTCCTGCCTAGGCAAGCCGTGAAGCGCGCGGCGGCCTGCGCGCTGCTCCTGGTTTCGACGCTGGCATGGGGCCAGTCCTACCCGGCGAAGCCGATTCGCCTCTTGTTGACGTTTTCCTCCGGCGGCCAGGCCGATCTGCTGGCGCGCACGGTCGTCGAGAAGATGCGCGCTTCGCTGCCGCAGCCGATCATCGTCGAGCCGCGCCCGGGCGCGGGCGGCAACCTCGCGATGGAAGCGGTGGCAAAGGCGCCGCCCGACGGCACCACGCTGGTGTTCGGCACGCCGGCGGTGGCGATCAACGGCAAGCTCTACAAGCAGCTCGGCTACGACCCGCTCAAGGAGCTGGTACCGATCTCGCTCGCGGCGTGGGGTCCCTATGTGATCTATGCGAGCGGCACGCTGCCCGTGAACTCGATGGCCGAGCTGATTGCTTATGCCAAGGCGAAGCCCGGCGAGCTCAACTACGCCTCGGTCGGCGTGGGCAGCGGCACGCACCTCGCCGCGGTGCTCTTCACGCTCGCGGCCGGCGTGCAGATGACGCATGTGCCTTACAAGGGCATCCAGCAGGTCGCGCCCGATCTGGTTTCCGGCGCGGTGCACCTGACGTTCAACGCCTTCGGCCCGCTCGCGCAGTTCGTGCAAAGCGGGCGCGTGAAGATGCTCGCGACCACGGCGGCGCGGCGCCCGCCGCAGCTGGCCGAGATCCCTACGATTGCGGAATCGGGCCTGCCGGGATTCGAGGCGGCGGGCTGGTACGGCTTCTTCACCACCGCCGGCACGCCGCGCGAGGTGCTGCAGCGGTTGAACACCGAGGTGGTGAAGGCGCTCAACGATCGCGAGCTCGCCGAGCGCATCGAGAAGATGGGCCTGGTGCCCTCGCCGCAGACCCTGGAAGAGGCCGCGCGCTTCGTCGCCGCCGAGGCCGAGAAATGGGGCCGCGCGGTGGCTGCTTCAGGCGCGAGCGCCGAGTAGCTCGCTAGGCGTCGCGCGCCAGGCGCAGTCCCGAGAACTGCCAGCGCGCCTGCGGCGGGAAGAAATTGCGATAGGTCGGGCGGATGTGGTCCTCGGGCGTCGCACAGGAGCCGCCGCGCAGCACATATTGGCCGGACATGAACTTGCCGTTGTATTCCCCCACCGCACCCGCAGCAGGCTTGAAGCCGGGATACGGGCCGTAGTCGCTGCGGGTCCATTCCCAGACATCGCCGAAGGCCTGCGCCAGCCCATTCCCGGGCGGCGCTTCGCGAAGCGCGAGCGGATGCAGGGCGCCGCTCTCGACGAAATTTCCCGCGCGCGGCGCGTCTGCCGCCGCCAGCTCCCACTCGGCCTCGGTCGGCAGGCGCGCGTTGGCCCAGCGTGCGAACGCTTCCGCTTCGTAGAAGCTGACGTGGCAGATCGGTGTGTTCGGATCGACCGCGGCGTCGCCGTGCAGCGTGAAGGTGCGCCATTCGCTATCGCGCCACCGCCAGTACTGCGGCGCCTGCCATCCCAAGGTCGCCACGGCTTCCCAGCCGGCGGCGAGCCACAGCTCGGGCCGGCGATAGCCGCCATCGTCGATGAAGCGGATGAAGTCGCCGTGCGTCACGGGGTGCGAGGCGATCTGGAAGGGCTCGAGCCACACGCGATGGCGCGGCGTCTCGTTGTCGAAGCAAAAACCAGCATCGCCATGGCCGATCTCGCACAGGCCGCCTGCGAACCCGATCCAGCGGGGCTCGCGCGCACGGATCGGCGTCAGCGGCCATTGCTTCTGGTACGCGGGTTGGGTCGGATTGCGCGACAACAGGTGCTTCACATCCGTGAGGATCAGCTCCTGGTGCTGCTGCTCGTGGTGCAGGCCAAGCTCGATCAGCGCGGCGCAGTCGGGCGTGCAGCCGTCGCTTCCGAGCAGCGCAACCATCGCATCGTCGACGTGTTGGCGATAAGCGTGCACCTCGGCCAGGCCCGGGCGCGAGAGCATGCCGCGCTCCGGCCGCGGATGCTTGTCACCCACCGCGTTGTAGTAGGAGTTGAACAGCACGCGATACGCCGGATCGAGCTCCCGGTAGCGCGGCGCGTGCGGGCCGAGCACGAAGGTCTCGAAGAACCAGGTGGTGTGGCCGAGATGCCATTTCACCGGGCTTGCATCCGGCATCGACTGGATCGCGCAGTCTTCGGCCGAGAGCGGCGCCGCGAGTGCGAGCGTCGCCTGGCGAATCAAGCGGAATCGCTCGCTTCGTCCGGGATGCAGCTCGGGGCCTGGTGTGCCGATGAAAGCCATTAGCTCTAGTGGAAGTTCATTCCGCCGTCGACGTTGAGCGTCTGGCCGGTGATGAACGCTGCGTCCTCCGAGCAGAGGAACACCACCGTGCCTTCCAAATCCTGCGTGCCGGCGGCGCGCTTGATCGATTGCGCGCCGATCATCGCCTCGCGCTGCTGCGGCGTCACCGTCGCGCGCGGCACCTCAGTGTAGACCGGTCCGGGCGTGATGGCATTGACGTTGATGCCGAACTCGCCGAGCTCCTTCGCCATTGCGCGCGTCATGGTGAGCACCGCGCCTTTGCTCGCCACGTAATGCAGGTAATTCGGGCGGCCCATGAACACCACGCCCGATGAGATGTTGACGATGCGCCCGCTCGCCTGCTTGCGCATCTGCGGCACCACCGCCTTCGACGCTAGCCAAACCCCGCGCACGTTCACGCCCATGAGCTGGTCCCACTCGGCAGCCGGGATCTCCCAGAACGGCCGCATCTTGAGCGTCGAGAAGATGGCGGCGTTGTTGACCAGGATGTCGATGCGTCCGAACTTGTCCACCGCCGCCGCCGCGAGCTGATCGCAGCTCGCCTCGTCGGACACGTCGGTGCGC
>DASWER010000085.1:0-7981 GCA_036394655.1 Burkholderiales bacterium | reverse complement strand
TCGAAGCCGGCGGCGGTGATCTGGCTGCGATCGGTCGGCGTGACCGACGCCGTGAGCGCCACGACCGGGATGCGCGCAGTTTTCGGATCGGCGCGCAGCTGCTTGAACGCCTCGATGCCGTTGATGCCGGGAAGCTGGATGTCCATCAGCACGAGATCCGGCGTTTCGTCTTTCGCGAGCTTCACGCCCTCCTCGCCGGTGACCGCCTCCAGGGTCTTGTAGCCCTTGTTCTGCAGCACATCGCGCGCGAGCTTCATGTTCTTGTCGTTGTCTTCGATGATGAGGACTTTTTTCATGAGCTGCCTTTATTGCCGGATCGGTAGGGTGACGGTGAAAGTGGAACCTTTGCCGGGGTGGCTGGCGAGCGAGATTTCGCCGCCGTGCAGCTCGACGAAGCGCTTGGTGAGCGCGAGGCCCAGGCCCGTGCCCTCCGCCTTGCGCGTGTAGTCTCGCCCGACCTGCTTGAACTCCTCGAACACCACGGCCTGGTCCTCGGGCGCGATGCCGATGCCGGTGTCCTTGACCGCGATGGCGACGCAGGTCGTGTCGAGCTTCGCGCTCACGTCGACACGGCCGCCGTCGGGGGTGAACTTCACCGCGTTCGAAAGAAGGTTGAGCAGGATCTGCTTGAACTTGCGCTCGTCGGCGTGGAACTCGCCGAGCCGCTGATCGACGTCCAGCCCAAGGTGGATGCTGTGGCGCTGCGCGCGCTCGCGGATCAGCGTCATCGCGTTGGAGATGGCGGTGGGTAGATGGAACGAAGACACCTCCAGGTCCATGCGCCCGGCCTCGATCTTCGACAGATCGAGGATGTCGTTGATCAGCGAGAGCAGGTGGCGCCCGGACTCGTGGATGTCCTTGAGATAGTCGGCCTGCTTCTCGTTCACCTCGCCGAACATGCGCTCGATCAGCACCTCGGAGAAACCGATGATCGCGTTGAGCGGCGTGCGCAGCTCGTGCGACATGTTGGCGAGGAACTCCGACTTGTGCTTGTTGGCGACCTCGAGCTGGGCGCTCTTCTCCTGGATTTCCTTGAAGAGCCGCACGTTCTCGATCGCGATCGCGGCCTGGTCGGCGAAGGTGTTGGCGAGCGCGATCTGCTTCTCGCTGAACGGCCGCACTTCGGTGCGCCGCAGGAACATCGTGCCGAACGGCTTGCCTTCGCGCATCAGCGGCACCGCGAGCATGCTGTGGTGCTGGCCGAACTTCTGTGCACGCTCCCAGCTCACCGGGTAGAGGTCGCGCGCGTGCTCGACGTCCTCGACATGCATCGCCTTGCCCTCGGCGATGGCGCGGCCCGTGATCGTGCCGGGCTGGTATGCCATGGTCTCAGTGCCCTGCAACGCGGCGGGACCGCTGAATGCCGTGCGCCGCATGACGCCGCCTTCCAGCACGTAGATCGCGGTCGCGGTTGCATCGCAAAGGCGTGTCGCGCGCTCCGCGACCGAATCGAGCACCGGTTTCACGTCGCTCGGCGTGCTCGAGATAACACGCAACACTTCGGAGATTGCGGTTTGCTGGTCGAGCGTCTGCGTTAACTCGGCGGTGCGCTCCTCGACCTTGCGCTCGAGGCCGGCGTACGACTCGCGCAGTTGCGCGGTCATGCGGTTGAACTGGTCGGCGAGCGACTCGAGCTCGTCGCCGGTCTTCATCTGGATCTGGGTCTCGAGGTCGCCGGCGCCGATGCGCTGCGCGCCTTCCTGCAGCACGCTGATCGGTCGCGCCATGCTGCGCGCGAGCCACACGGCGGCGAGCACGGAGAACAGCAGGCCCGCGACCAGCAGCGCCACCGTGCGCAGCACCGTCGCATCGAGCGCCTGGTAGACCTCGGTTACCGGCTGCTCGATGAACACTTTCCAGCCGAGTGGTGTGGGCTTGGTTCCCTGGATCTGCATGTCGCGCGCCGGCTCGATCGGTGCGTACGCCGTCAGTACGCTGGCGCCACCGAGATCCTTCGCGAGCATCGCCAGTGCATCTTCGGAGTCCGGCTTGAGCGCGATCTTGACCTGCTCGAGGCCGGCCATGTCGGTCTTGCGCAGCACCAGACCGATATCCGGATCGGCGACCAGGTGCCCGGAGCTGTCGATCACGTAGGCCTTGCCCTTCTGGCCGACCTTGATGCGCGTGATCACGTCCCAGATGAACTTGAGGTTCACTTCCGCCACCGTGACCGCGCCCGCTTCGCCGCCCGAGCGCACGGCGATCGACATGTAGGGCTCGGTCTCCTTGCGGAAGTACACCGGCCCATACCAGGTCTGTCCGGGGCGCGCGTTCTTGAACGCCGGCTCCTGCGACCAGTCGCGATCGGTGCCGGCCTCGTCCATCTTCAGGCGCGACACCGAAAGCTGCTCGCGTCCTTTCGCATCGATCTGCGTGATGTCGGTGACCGCGTGCACCACGCGCAGCAGCTTCAGGAACTCGATGCGCCGCTGCTCGAGGCCTTCGACGCCGAGCTGCGGCAGCGCCGCGTAGGCGAGCTGCTGCTCGATCTGCAGCACGAACTGCTCGATGCGCGCGGCGGCCGACAGCGCCTTCTCGTGCTGCAGGCTTGCCAGCGCAACCTTGTTTTCCTGATAGGAGAAGTAGAGCCCGATGCCGCCTGAAATCAGCAGCGCGCCGCACACCAGCGCGAGGATCAGCATGAAATAACGACGGAACAGCCTGCCGCGCTGTACCCGCGTGAGATCCGCGTGCTGCTCCTTGATGGCTTCTACGGGCTTCAGCGAGCCCTCCCCTTGCGGCCCACTTTATCACCGGAAAGCGCCTCCGAAAGAGCTCGGCAGGGACTGACCGATGGCGCCGCAGTGGAAGGGTTTACAACGGGCTCAAACGCCCCGGGGCCTACGGGCCCTGCGCGCCGTCGTCCCAGTGGCAGGGCTCGCAGGCCGCCGCCGTCTGCACCGGCGCAGGGATGGCGATGGAAGGATCCGGTTGCGCCAGCGAGACGGCGACGGCCGCGAGCAGGATGAAGGTCGGCAGGAGCAGCGCGAGGAACAGCAGGTGCTCGGTGATGCCGGTCACCGGCGGCAGGAAGAAATCGGTCTTGTCCATGGTGCCTCCCAAGCTTTCTCGGCGAGTAGGCTAGGCGCTACAGCCTTTCCGGTCAGCGAACTACAGCGGCGCCCGCGAGTGACAAATTCACATTCGATTGACAAGGCGTGCAAAATGTCGCCATGAAGGACCGCTCCGCCGAGGTACTGCCGCAGCCCCTGCTCGACGCGATCGCCAAGGGGGCGACGGTGCGGGCGTTTCCCAAGAACGCGATCATCGTCAGCGAGGGCGACGAGACCGACTCGCTCTATGTGATGCTCGCCGGGCGCGCCCGCGTCTATGTCTCCAACGCGCAGGGCCGCGAGGTGCAGCTCAACACGATCGGCGCCGGCGAGTACTTCGGCGAGGTGACGCTCGACGGCGGTCCGCGCTCCGCTTCGGTGATGGCGGTCGACGAATGCCGCTGCGCGGTGGTCAAGGGCAGCGAGCTGCTGTCCATCGTCGAGCAGCAGCCGCAGTTCGCGCTTCACATGGTGCGCAAGCTCGCGAGCCGGGTGCGCGACCTCACCGAGAACGTGCGCAGCCTCGCGCTGATGGACGTCTACGGCCGCGTCGCGCGCCTGCTGCTCGAGCTCGCCGAGGAGCGCGACGGCCGCCTGGTGGTCGGCGAGGCGCTCACGCACAAGGACATCGCTTCGCGCGTCGGCGCCTCGCGCGAGATGATCAGCCGCATCTTTTCCGATCTCACCGCGGGCGGCTACGTCGGCAAGGAGAATGGCCGCCTGGTGATCATGCGCAAGCCGCCGCCACGGTGGTAACAAGCGTGGTGAATTAATCACAGCCGGGCGGCGCATCAGTTACTAGGGAAACACCGGCCAGTGCGCGTAGCTTGAGCGCCATGGACCGCCTCGAAGACCTGCTTCGCCGCATACGCGATCCGCGCGAGTGCTACGAACTCCTCCTCGCCGCGCCAGGCGCAGACGCTGGCAGCGTCGCCAGTCAGCTCGCAGCGGTCCTTTCTTCTTTACCTGCCGTGCATCGTGAGCTGGGCGAAGCGACCAGCTGCCCGGCCGCGGTTGCGGAGCTGGTGCGCCGCGTCGGCGTGCTCGAGCTCCTGCTCCTCAACCTCGCACGTCAACCCAAAGGGGAGTCGGTCCATGGAACTGGTGCTCGGGGCGCTCGTGGTCGTCGTTCAGCTCGCGCTGGCGGGCTTCCTGACCTGGGGGGGATGGCTCTGCTTTAGGGAGTGGCTTCGAGGCGAGCGGCTTGCTGCGCCGGGGCGCGCCGCGCGTCGCGAGCCGAAGGCGGAAGGTTTCGAGCGGGTAGCTTCTCTGGTGCTGCTCGCTCTCTTGTGCACCACGATCGCGGGGCTGGCGTAGCCTAGTCGCTGACCGCCCGCAGCCGGAAGGCGGCGACGGGCTGCGCAAAGCCCCGCAGATTGAGCGGGCCGATGGGATCGGTATCGGCCATGTGCGCGCTGGCGGTCTCGGTCTGCGCATCCAGGATGATCTCCCCGGCGCGCGCAGCGCCGCACAGGCGTGCGGCCAGGTTCGGCACGTTGCCGATCGCGGCATACTCCCAACGCTGCTCGAAGCCGATCACGCCGAGGGTCGCCTCGCCCTGCGCGATGCCGATGCCCAGGCCCACCTCGTGGCCCAGCTTCTTCCACGCTTCCGAGATCGGCGTGAACGCCTGCTGCAGGGCGAGCGCCATGCGTAGCGCGCGCTCGGCGGGGCGATCGATGGGCAGCGGATCGCTGAAGAAGATCATGACGCCGTCGCCCGCGAAGTGCTCGAGCGTGCCGCCGTATTCGTCGACCGTGCGGCCGAGCGTAGCGTGATAGGCGCGTAGCAGCTCCATCACCTCGTCGGGATCGGCGCGGTCGGTAAACGCGGTAAAGCCGCGCAGGTCGAGGAACACCGCGGTGATCTCGCGCCGGTGCGGCTCGAGCAGCCCTTCGCCGCCGGCGACGATGGCTTCGGCCACCGGCTTGGAGAAGAAGCGCTTGAGGCGCGACAGGCGCTCGAGCTGCGCCACCTGGTCGCGCACGCGCTCGGCGAGCTTGGCGTTCACGTCCTTCAGCTCATCCTGCAGCGCCTTCACGCGCAGCAGCGATCGCACGCGCGCGAACAGCTCTTCCCAGTTCACCGGCTTCGAGAGGAAGTCGTCGGCGCCGGCTTCGAGCCCCTTGATGCGCTCGCTCTGCGCGTCGAGCGAGGTGACCAGGATCACCGGCAGCAGCGCGGTCTCCGGCGCCGAGCGCAGCCGACGGCACAGATCGTAGCCATCGACGCCCGGCATCAGGATGTCGGAGACCACCAGGTCGGGATGCATCTCGCGCACCTGCTCGAGCGCCTGCTGTCCATCGAGCGCGATGTACACGGAGTAGCCGCGCGCCTTGAGCACGCCTGCCATCATTTCGGCATTCGAGCGCTGGTCATCGACCACGAGGATGCGCGCGGTCATCTAGAACACGATCACGCCGCGGGCGTTCTTACCGGCCGCCAGGTCGGCGAACGCCTGCGGCGCCTCGCCCACCTTGTAGCGGTGCGTGATCAGCTCGTCGAGCTTGAGCTGCCCCTTGAGATAGAGCGCGAGCATGCGCGGAAAGTCGACGCGCGGCACGCACGAGCCGAAATAGCTGCCGGTGAGCGTCTTCTCCTCGAAGGGCAGCGTCATGCTGCGCACCGCGGTGGTGTCGCTCGGCTTCGCGACGCCGACCACCACCGCGAGGCCGCCGCGCCGGATCGCGCGGAATGCCGTGGCCGCGAGCTCGCCCGAGCCGACGCATTCGAACGCGTAGTCGGGACCGCCGCCGGTGAGCTTCTTCAGCGCCTTGACCGGGTCTTCTTTGCCAAGAAGAACATCCGTGGCGCCGAACTTCCGCGCCATGGCGAGCTTGGGCTCGAGCGTATCGATGGCGATGATGCGCTCGGCGCCGGCGATGCGCGCGCCCTGGATCACCGACAGGCCGACGCCGCCGCAGCCGAATACCGCGACGCTCGACCCGGGCGCCACCTTGGCGGTGTTGAACACCGCGCCGACACCAGTCGTCACGCCGCAGCCGACCAGCGCGGCGCACTCGAATGGGATCTTTGGGTCCACCTTGATGAGATTTTCGGCCGAGACGGTAGCGTACTCGGCCATCGCGCCGCAGCCCGAGAAGATATTGAGCGGCTCGCCCTTCGCGTCGCGCACGCGCGGCGTGCCCTCGAGCGGCGTGGTGAGCGCCTTCCCCTGCTCGAGGCAGAGCACCGGCCGTCCCGAGACGCAGAAGCGGCATTTGCCGCACATGTAGATGAAGGAAAAGACGACGTGGTCGCCTTTGGCGAAGTCGCCCACGCCCTCCCCCACCTCCTCGACCACGCCCGCGCCTTCATGGCCGAGCACCAGGGGCAGCGGCAGCGCGATGGTGCCGGTAATCGCCGACAGGTCGGAATGGCAGACGCCGCAGGCGCCCAGGCGCACCAATACCTCGCCGCGCTTGGGGCCGTCGACGTTGATTTCTTCGACCTGGACCGGCTTGTTGTGCTCGCGGCAGAGGACTGCCTTCGCCTTGCGTGACATCGCGCGCAAGTATAGCCGGATAAAATATTCGTCCTTCCCGGAGACATCCCATGTTGCTGAAAGACAAACTGTTCATCGGCGGCCAATGGCTCGCACCATCATCGGGCAGCGCATCGATCGACGTGCACAACGCCGGCAACGGCGAGGTCATGGGACGCATTCCCGCCGCGGGCGAGAAGGACGTCGATGCCGCGGTGCGCGCCGCGCGCGCCGCGTTCGAGGGCTGGGCCAGCACACCGGCGGCGACGCGCGCCGACTACCTGCAGAAGATTTCCGACGGCCTGAAGGCACGCGCCGACGAGCTCGCCAGGACCATCGCGCAGGAGGTCGGCATGCCGCTCAAGCTCTCCGGCCGCATCCAGGCCGGGCTGCCGATCGCCAACTTCGCCAACTACGCAAGACTGCTGCGCGAGTTCGAGTGGGAAAAGCGCGTCGGCAATTCGCTGGTGGTGCGCGAGCCGGTCGGCGTGGTCGCGGCGATCACGCCCTGGAACTATCCGCTGCACCAGATCACGCTGAAGCTCGCGCCGGCGCTCGGCGCCGGCTGCACCGTGGTGCTCAAGCCCTCGGAAGTGGCGCCGTTCAACGCTTTCATATTGGCCGAAGTCATCGAGCAGTCCGGTCTCCCCAAGGGTGTATTCAATCTCGTCACCGGCTACGGCCAGAGCGCGGGCGAGGCGCTGGTAAAGCATCCGGGCGTCGACATGATCTCGTTCACCGGCTCGACGCGCGCCGGCAAGAGAATTTCCGAGCTGGCCGCGCAGGGCGTGAAGCGCGTCGCGCTCGAGCTCGGCGGTAAGAGCGCCTCGGTGATCCTGGACGATGCCGATCTCGCAAGCGCGGTGAAGAGCACCGTGAACGGCTGCTATCTCAATTCGGGGCAGACCTGCACCGCGCTCACGCGCATGCTGGTGCCCGCGGCCAAGTATGAGGAGGCAGCAAAAATCGCTGCAGAGGTAGCGAAAGGCTTCACCGTCGGCGATCCGATGGCCGAGACGACCCGGCTCGGCCCGCTCAGCTCGCAGGCGCAGCTCGAGCGCGTTCGCACGTATATCAAGAAAGGCATGGCGGAAGGCGCCGAGCTGGTCGCCGGCGGCGCCGAGGCGCCCGAGGGCGTGCCGCCGGGCGGCTATTACGTGCGGCCGACGGTCTTTGGCAAGGTGAAGAACAGCATGACCATCGCGCAGGAGGAAATCTTCGGCCCGGTGCTCGCCATCATTCCCTACGGCAGCGAGGACGAGGCGGTCAGCATCGCCAACGACAGCGTCTACGGCCTGGCCGGCGCGGTGTGGTCGAAGGACGAGGCGCGCGCGCAGCGCGTGGCGCGGCGCATCCGCGCCGGCCAGATCGACATCAACGGCGGCGCCTTCAACATGAACGCGCCGTTCGGCGGCTTCAAGCAGTCGGGCCACGGCCGCGAGGC
>DASWER010000084.1:0-8514 GCA_036394655.1 Burkholderiales bacterium | reverse complement strand
GAGCTGGTGGCGCTGCGCGTCGACGTGATCTGCACCGCGGGCACGCAGGCGACCTGGGCGGCGCGCAACGCCACCTCGACGATCCCGATCGTCTTCGCCAACGTCGCGTTTCCGCTGCAGCAGAAGCTGGTGCAGAGCTATGCGAACCCTGGAGGCAACGTCACCGGCGTCGCCTTCATCGGCCAGGAGTACGGCAAGCGGCTCGAGCTGCTGCGCGACATCAAGCCGAAGCTCTCGCGCGTCGCGCTCATCTACAACCCGGAGAACCAGGGCAGCGTGCTGGCGGTCGAGGAGACCCAACGCTGGGCAAAGGCGCTCGGCGTCACGCTCGAGTCCCATCGCATGCGCGGCCCGCAGGACATCGACGCGATGTTCGAGGCGGTCGCGCGCAGCAAGCCCGACGCGATCATGACGACCGCGGATCCCTTGATCGCCTCCTTTCGGGTGCGCATCGTGGCGTTCGCCGCCAAAAATCGTTTCGTGTCGATGTTTCCCAGCAAGGAATACGTCGACACCGGCGGCCTGATCTTCTACGGCGGCAGCATTCCGGAAATGTACCGGCGTGCAGCGATCTACGTCGACCGGCTGCGCAAAGGCGCCAAGGCAGCCGAGCTGCCGGTGGAGCAGCCCACCAAGTTCGACATCATCATCAACCTGAAGACCGCCAAGGCGCTCGGCATTTCCATTCCGACCTCAGTGCTGGTGCGGGCTGATCAGATCATCCAGTAATGCTCATTCGAAAGGCCACGGAGACCAATCGCGACGCGATGTTCGCGATTATCAATGCCGCTGCCCAAGCCTATCGGGGAGTGATCCCGGCCGATCGGTGGCACGAGCCCTACATGCCGAAGGAGGAGCTGCTGAGCGAGATTCGCGCGGGCGTCGTCTTCTGGGTGGCGGACGACGAAGGCCAGCTCGCGGGCGTCATGGGCATGCAGGACAAAAGCGAGGTTGCGCTGGTGCGCCATGCCTATATCGCGCCGGCGGTGCAGCGGAAAGGCGTGGGAACGAAGCTGCTGCGCCATGTGCAAGGCCTGACCGACAAGCCGATTCTGATCGGCACTTGGGCGGCGGCGGTGTGGGCGATCGATTTCTACCGGCGCAATGGATTCAGCGTCGTGTCACACGCAGAAAAGGAGCGGCTGCTGCGGACCTACTGGTCGATTCCTGCGAGGCAGGTGGAGACGTCGGTGGTGCTGGCCGATCGGCGGTGGACGGAGCAGCAGCAACAACAGCAGTAAATCCCAACCTCCGCTCGCCGCAGGCTGGCGTCCCTTTGCCAACTGCCCTTTGCAAATGTTACACAGAGAGGCCCGTTAGCTTTGATCGCGCCAGCATCGCAAGCCAGCGATGACCGTGCATATCTTGGCATAAACCCGCAAAAACTCGCGGTGAGGCACGCCCTAACAAATAAAATGGCGGCGCTGCAGATAAAGCAATTCGCAACATTCAAAAGGGGGAGCCGTGAAAATGTGTGCAAGCGTCGTTCGTTCATCTTTTATTGTCGTTTCGTTGCTTGCACCGCTTGCGCACGCGCAGGTGGAAGACGCGGCAGCGACAGCCCATCGTCTGATGATTCGCTCCGGAATGTCGGTTCAGCTCCGGGGGTTCACCGACCAGGTGGTGGCCGAGATCCGGCAAAACAGCACCAAACTCGACGAAAGAATGGTGGCGGCCCTGATCGATGCCGCCAAGCAAGCTTTCCGGGCGGATTTGCTCCAGGAGGACCTTGCGGCGCGGGTCGCAAAGAAACTCACGGTCGGTGACATGAAAGCCGCTCTCGCATGGCTCGAGACTGATCCCGGCGAGCGCGTGACGAAGGCCGAGGAGCTCGCTTCAACATCATTGGACGTGCCACGGCTTCGCGAGTATGCCGATAGGCTGAAGACCAACCCAATAACTGCCAAGCGCCAAAACATGATTGCCGAGGTGATTTCGGCGACGAATGCTGTGCGCGCTGCTGCCGTGACGGCGGAGACAATCGCGTTCGGTGTCGCGGTCGGCATGGATTCGCTCCAACCTCGGGAACGCCGGGTCGGCGAGGCTGCGCTCCGCGCCCGCCTGCGCGACGTGATGCCGCCGGAGAAGCTTCGCGCTGGGCTTGCCGAGCAGTTGCCGATCATTTTCGCTTATATGTACCGCGACATTTCCGACACGGATATCGCCGGATACCTTGGCTTCCTCAAGGGCATCCCGGGGAAGCGGTATCAGGACGCGATGAACGCGGCCTTCACCGAAGGTCTTGGGCGCGCCAGCGTGCAAGTAGGCGAGCTCGCCGGGCAGGCTCAGCAGAAAACGGCTCTGTAAGAGAGTAGACAATGGCAACCAGAAGCCTTGCTATCAGCTTGCTCGCCTTCGCGCTCATGAGCACGCCCGCCTACAGCGGCGGCGATGGCATAACGGGAATGACTGATGCCGGCGCGCCGAACTTCCAAGAGATCGAGCGTCTGCTCAACGATACCACCCCAGATGCGCGCCGGCGCCTCATGGGAGCGATCGGCGCCATGGATGCGTACGCTCGCAAGGCTTCCCCGAATCCGAACGAGCTCGTGATTCTTGGGCGCGCCTATTTGCGCGCCATGAGCTACGGAGGGGGCTTCAGAGCGAGCGAAGTTGCGATGAAGGCACTGAAGGTCGACCCACAGCACGGCGGCGCCCATCTGCTCCTCGCCGAACTCGCAGCGTACTCGCGCTGCGCAAGCTGCGCCGAAGAAGCTCTTGCCAACGCCCGTGCAGTCGGTGCGGACGAAGCCTCTATCGCCGCGATCGAGGGATTCACATACTGGACGGAGGCCTCGGCGGACACGAAGAACCGTGCAGTGGGCGAAAAGCCGCCTCTTGATCGTGCCATCGCGGCATATGAGCGCGCAGCGGCGCTTGAGAAAGACGCTCTGCGCCTCGCATCGCATCGCGCCGCGTTGTTCGAGCTCGAGCGGATGCAAGGAAACCACGCTAGGTCAATGGAGTACGGAGAAGCGCTGCTCGCGAGCGGGGAGGCGAGCGAGGATTTCATAGCCAAGTACGCGGCGTTTCTGCTTTATGAGCGCGGCGACATCGATCGCGCCGCAGTACTGGCTGCGCGCTCCGCAAGTCAAGAAAGATTCGGCGATTCGACCTTCGCGATGGTGCTGTTCCGCATATGGGCCGATGGATATCTCTCTGAGGTGCAGGACCCGGACAACCGAGTCAAACTCGAAACGGCCACGGGCGCCAACCGAGATTTAGGCGCCGTCTTCGCCAAGTCATTGTCATCGACCGCCACAATGTCGGTCGCCAAAGCATTGCTAAAGGCCGGGCTCGTCAAGAGCAACGACCCGAGCATGCGGGATGCTGATGGCAATACGCCTCTCGCCAATGCGGTGGCAGGGGCCAGGGCCGACTATGTCGAGGCCGGTGGCAACGACGTGTATGGTGAGCCACTGAACGAGGCGCAGCTCGAAATCGTGCAAATGCTTCTTGCCCAAGGCGCCAACCCAAACGCGTTCATCTCCGCCTGGAACCAGACGGCGCTCGGACATGCAGCATCCCGCGGCGACGTGCGCACCGTGAAACTCCTTTTGAAGTACGGAGCGAATGTCCATGCTCGCATGGGAGAAGGCACAACCGCGCTCGCGGAAGCAGCGGGATCCAAACGCATGAGGGAGGGCGACGAGATCGCCGCCGTGCTCCTCAGCCTTCGTGTGCCGGTAACCGCGAGGAGCGAGCGCGGCGAGACTGCGCTACACGCGGCAGCGCGCAACGGCAATACGCCGCTCATCCAGCGTCTTCTGAAAGCCGGTGCGGACCCAATGGCGAAGGACAACTCCGGCTGGCGTCCGCTGGAACTCGCCGTTAGCTCCGGTCATCGGGATGCAGTAAAGGCCCTTCTGGCAGGGGGCGCGCAAGTGAGCGAAGTGAAGAATGCGTGCGGCACGACGAGTGCACTCGATATCGCCAAGCGAAGTCAAGACAAGGAACTGCTAGAAATCCTGCGGCCGTATGTCCGTGAGGGCATCTGAGGTTCTAGCCGTAGCATCCCGCTAGCGGCTATCTAACCGCAACCAGACCAACCCCCCGCTCGCCTTCGGCTCGCTTTCCCCCTTGACAGGGGGGCGGCGAAAAAGCGGCGTGACTAGTTCAGGCGGGGGACATGCCGCCGAAGCCTTCGCGGCGGTCGGCGAGGCCGAAGCGGCGCTCGCGAGGCACGGGCAGCATGCGCTGGCGGCGGTCGGTGATCTCGTAGCGCCGCTCGCTCATTTCGGCGGGCTGGCGCCAGCCGAAGTAACCGGCGATCACGGCGGTGATGCCGTGCAGCCAGACGTCGTTGCCGTGCAACGGCATCATGCCGAGCGCGGTGTTGAGGAGCGGCACGATGCCCATCACCGCCAGCGCGCCGAACAGGATCGCCGCGCCGCGCGCGAAGCCGACGCTGCTCGAGCGGCCCGACCAGGCGCTGATGCCCCAGGCGCCGATGACGATGTTCATCAGGCTGTGCAGCAGGTTGACCGGGAACAGTCCCAGCAGGTAGCCGTAGAGCAGGGTGAAGCTGGTCGGCGGCGCGTCGATCGGCGGCGGCACCAGCATCGCCGGCACCAGGCCCATCAGGCCGAGTGCGAGGTAGGCGATGCCGAACAGCAGGGCGAACGTCGAAGTTCTCATCTCACACCTCCACGTGATGATTCTCGGGTCCTTGGTCGTAATCGCGCGCCGCGCGCACCGTGCCGTCGCGCTCCACCACGGCGACCCGGCAGCGCGGCTTGGCGTACGCCACCCGCACGGCGTGCTTCATCGCGCCCCATTTGCTCGGGAAGTACGCGACGGCGACGCGGCTCGGGCCGCGCTCGTTCACGCTCCAGACGCCGTCGCGCGTTTCCGCGACGGACAGCAGCGGCGTGGGCGCGTCCATCAACCGCCTTTCACCTGCAGCTCGTTCTTCACCGCGGTGACGCCGCTCACCTTCTTGGCGACCGCCTCGGCGCGCTGCTTGGTGTCCTCGGAGTCGACGCGGCCCTTGAGCGTGACCACGCCCTTGTCGCTGTCGACGTTGATGTTGCGCAGCGTGTTGAGACCGACGTTGTTCGCGAGCGCGGTGTGCACCTTGCTCGTGAGCGCGGCGTCGCCCGCCAGCTGGTTGTTCTTCTGGCGGCCTTCCTCGGTCACCTGGTCGTTGCTCTTGTCGGTGGGCTGGGCCAGCACGGGTGAAGCGGCGAGCAGGGCGGAAATCAAAAGGGCGATGCGGGTCATGATGTCTCCTCGTTAAAAGCGGGTTAGCTGCCTCCAGACGGCGCCTCGGCGTGGATCACCGAGGGTTTCTCGATCGGCGGGCGGCGGATTTCCTGCTCGAGGCTCGGGTGCTCGTGCCGCTCGAAGGGCTCGAGCTCGACCGCGCGGCCGTGCTCGATCGACTGGTAGAGCGCGCGGATCACGCGCACGTCGGCCAGGCCTTCTTCCGCCGAAGGCTCCGGGTCGCGGTTGGTCAGCACGCAGTCGGAGAAGTAGAGCAGCTCGGGCGCGAACTGGTCGCGCTTCGCGAAGCGCCGCTCGCTGACCAGATTGCCGTCGAGGCTCAAGCGGTGCTCGAGCGGCTTGGCATATTCGTACGCCGGGTCGACCGCGAGCTCGCCTTTCGTGCCGACCAGGCGGTACTCGGAAACCTTGGTGGCGCCGAAGCTGCAGGTGAAGGCGGCGAGGCGCTCGTTGGAGAAGCGCAGCACCGCGCTTACCGACTCCTCGACGTCGCCGATGGCGCCCGCGGCGAGCGCGCGCACTTCCAGCGGCTCGGCGCGAAACAGCGAGCGTGCGGCATTGATGCAATAGATGCCGATGTCGTAGAGCACGCCGCCGCCGAGCGCGCGCTTGACGCGGATGTTGCCCGGCACCACGGTCATGGTGAAGGTCGAGGTGAAAAGACGCGGCTCGCCGATGCGCCCGGAGCGCGCGATCTCGATCGCCTCGAGGTTGGCGCGCTCGAAGTGCAGGCGATAGGCCACCATCAGCTTGACCTTGTTGTCGCGCGCCGTGCGGCCCATCAGCTCGCACTCGGCATCGGTCACCGCCATCGGTTTCTCGCACAGCACATGGATCGCGGCGCGCGCGGCGCGCTCGCTGTACTCGGCGTGCATGCTGTTCGGCAGCGCGATGTAGACCGCGTCGATCTTGCCGCTGCGCAGTAGCTGGTCGTACTCCTCGTAGGGGACAGCGATCTCGAGGTCGTATTTCTTGCGCAGCTCTTCGCGCTTCACCGGGTCGCCGGAAACGATCGCCGCCAGCTTGGAGTTGCGCCGGGCATTGCCGAAGGCGGGCAGCACGGCGACCTGGGCGATATGCCCGCAGCCGACGACGGCATAGCGGATGACGCGCTTAGGCATCAGGCAGCACGGCGCTTGCGGGGCGCGCGCTTCGCTTTATGGGGTTTCTCGATGCTCTTCTTGAGGAGCGACATCAGGTCGATCACATCGGCGCCCTTGCCCGTCTTCTCTTCCTTCTCCGGCGCGGTGATTTCCTCGGTCTGGCCGGCCTTCACCTTCTCCTCGATGCGCTTGAGGAGATCCTCGTGGTAGGTGTCGTGGAATTTCTCCGGCTGCCACTCAGCGGCCATGTCCCCGATCAGGCGCAGCGCCATGTCGAGCTCTTTCGAGCTCACTTTGACGCCCTTCAGCTTTTCGGGGATCTCCAGATCCTCGGCGCTCTTCAGCTCCTTGTAGTAGCGCAGCGTGTTCAGCACCAGCGCGTCGTCCTGCGCAATGAGCGCCGCGAGGTACTGCTTGGTGCGGATCACCACGGTGGCGATGCCGGCCTTGCCGGCCTTGGCCATCGCGTCGCGCAGCAGCGCATAGGGCTTCTCGCCGTGCTTTGCGGGGCCGAGGTAGTAGGGCGTCTCGAAGTAAATCGGCGCGATGTCGTGCAGATCGACGAAGGCGACGATGTCGACGGTCTTCGAGGCTTCGGGGTTGGCGCGGCGGAAGTCTTCCTCCGACAGCACCACGTACTTGTCGTCCTGGTATTCGTAGCCCTTGACGACGTCTTCCCAGGGCACTTGCTTGCCGGTCGCCTTGTTGACGCGCTGGTACCCGACCGGCGCCAGGTCGCGCTTGTCGAGCATCGTCAGGTCGAGCTCCGCCGAGCGCTTCTGCGCCGAGTAGAGCTCGACCGGCACGTTGACCAGCCCGAAGCTGATCGCGCCTTTCCACAGACCCCGAGCCATCGCGCCTCAGTGCTTCCCGCCGAGATCCTCCAGAAGATTGGCGAGGTCGTCGGCGTGCTCCTCTTCCTTCGCCAGGATCTCTTCCATCATGCGCCGCGAGGTCGGATCCTCGTCGCCGAGGTAGGCGATCATCTCGCGGTAGCTGTCGATGGCGATGCGCTCGGCGACCAGGTCTTCCCGGATCATCTCCTCGAGCGAGTTGCCCTCGACGTACTCGGCGTGGCTGCGCGAGGCGAGCCCGCTCGGCGAGAAGTCGGGCGCGCCGCCGAGCTGCACGATGCGCGCCGCGATCTGGTCGGCGTGCTGCTGCTCCTCGTTCGCGTGCTCGAGAAACTCCGCCGCCACGCCCTCGGCGTGGATGCCCTTCGCCATGAAGTAATGGCGCTTGTAGCGCAGCGTGCAGATGATCTCGGTGGCGAGCGCCTCGTTCAGCAGCTTGAGCACCACGCTGCGGTCGGCGTGATACCCGGGAGTCACCGCCCCTTGGGTGATGTGCTCCCGGGCGCGCTTGCGCAGCGTCTGGATGTCGGAGAGAAAAGCTCCGGCCATTTACTTGGTCCGCTCGGTGGTGGAGCCGGTGACGGCGCGACGGTCGGTCGCGGCGGTTCTGGCCTTGATGTCGGCCTTGGCGCGCTCGTACTTCGCCTTGGCTTCCTTCTCGCAGGCGCTCTCTTCCTTGCCTTTCGCCGCGTCGCACTTCTCTTTCGCGACCTTGTACTCGTGCTCGGCTTTCGCCTCGGCAACCTTGCGCTCGTTCGCGGGGCTCGGATCGTACTTGGCCCGGAGCTCGGCCTTGGCGACGTTTTCCTTGCCTTTCGCGTCGGCTTCGCAGGCTTCCTTCTCATTGCCCTTCATCGAATTGCACTTGGCCTTTTCGGCTTTGTAGTCGGCTTCGATGCGGTCTTCCTCGGCCTTGCGCGCCTTGCGGTCGACGCCCGGCTTGGCGTCCGCCGTGCGGTCGGCACGCTCGCCGACGCGCGGCTTGTCGGACATGGTGGATTGGGCCGCGGTGACGCCGGCCGCCGTTACGCCAAAGACGAAGGCGACTGCGGATGCGATGCTTAGCAGTTTGGTTTGCATGGACGATCTCCTACGGTTAAGGCCTTCTCAGCAGGCCCGCGACCAGCGAGACCAGGAAGAGGACCACGAAGACGACGAACAGGATCTTGGCAATTTCCGCCGCGCCGGCAGCGATGCCGGTGAAGCCGAAGATCGCCGCGATGATGGCGATGATGAAAAACGCAAGCGCCCAGCTCAACATGACGGACTCCTTGGTTAATGATGGGTAAGGCTGTGGGTAGAGGGAGCAAAGCTTGTGCCCATCGTGCGGG
>DASWER010000083.1:0-5404 GCA_036394655.1 Burkholderiales bacterium | reverse complement strand
CTCTCCGCCGCGCAGATGCAGCACTACCCGGACGACGACTCGACCGAGCTCAGCGGCCCGCGCGTGGTGCAGGAAAAACCGGCGCAGCCGCGCTTCACCGTCAAGGCCGACCGCGGCAAGATCTCGCGCGAGGGCGACGAGATCTTTCTCTACGACAACGTCGTGCTGGTGCGCGAAGCAGACAGCACGCGCGGACAGGCGCGCATGACGACCAGCTTCCTGCACATCCTGCGCGACCGCTCGCTGGTGCGCACCGACCGCCAGGTGCTGTTCGAGGAGGAGGGTCGCTGGCTGACCGGCCGCGGCATGGAGTATCACAACGCGACGCGCGAGCTGTTCCTGCTGGCCGACGTGCAGGCGCGCTTCGAGCCAAAGAAAGCACCGTGAACCGCATTGGCGCCGCAGCGGCACTGCTCATCGCGATGGCGCTCGCGCACGCCGAGCAGGCCGACTCGACCAAGCCGACGCAGATCGAAGCCAACAAAATGAGCGCCGACGACGCGCGGCGCACCAATGTGTTCGAAGGCAACGTGGTGGTGACGCGCGGCACGCTCAACATCCGCGCCGATCGCATCGTCGTGCGCCAGGACGCCGACGGCAACCAGTACGCCACCGCCACCGGCAACCCGGTGCGCTTCCGCCAGCGCCAGGACGCGAAGCCGCCGGAGAAGGAAGGCGTCTGGCTCGAGGGCGAGGCCAAGCGCATCGAGCTCGACGAGAAGAACGGCAAGCTCGAGCTGTTCGAGTCGGCGCGCGTCAACCGCGGCGGCGATGAGGTGGCAGGCGCCTACATCCTGGTCGACCAGAGGAGCGACTTCTTCACCGTGACGCCGGGCAAAGGCGGCGAGGGCCGCGTGCGCGCCACGCTGCAGCCCAAGCCGCCCGAGAAATGACCGAAATGAGGACGCCGGGGCCAAAGCCGAACGGCGCCAGCCGGCTGCGCTCGCAGCGGCTGCGCAAGCGCTACAAGTCGCGCACCGTGGTGCACGACGTCTCGCTCGAAGTCGACAGCGGCGAAGTGGTCGGCCTGCTCGGGCCGAACGGCGCGGGCAAGACCACCTGCTTCTACATGATCGTCGGCCTGATTCCGGTCGACGCGGGCAACATCTACCTCGACCAGGCCGAGCTCACGCACCTGCCGATCCACCGCCGCGCGCGCCTCGGCATTTCCTACCTGCCGCAGGAGAACTCGGTGTTTCGCCGCCTGACGGTGGAGGAGAACGTGCAGGCGATCCTCGAGCTGCAGGGCCTCGCGCCCGAGGAGATCGAGGCGCGCCTCGCCGAGCTGCTCAAGGACCTGAACATCGCCCACTTGCGCAAGCATTCGGCGATTTCGCTCTCCGGTGGCGAGCGGCGCCGCCTGGAAATAGCCCGGGCGCTCGGCACCAAGCCGGCCTTCATCCTGCTCGACGAGCCGTTCGCCGGCGTCGACCCGATCGCGGTGCTCGACATCCAGCGCATCATTAGGTTCCTCAAGGAGCGCGGCATCGGCGTGCTCATAACGGATCATAACGTTCGGGAAACGCTCGGCATCTGCGACCGCGCCTACATCATCAACGAAGGCGCCGTACTAGCCTCCGGGCATCCGGAGGAGATTGTCTATAATGACAGCGTGCGCCGGGTCTATCTAGGCGAAAACTTCAGGATGTAGTCTTCCCTCGGCACACTGCAGACCTTGATGAAACCTTCCCTGCAGTTCCGTCTCTCGCAGCACCTCACGCTGACGCCGCAGCTGCAGCAGTCGATCCGCTTGCTGCAGCTCTCGACGGTCGAGCTCAATCAGGAGATCGACCGCATCCTGATGGACAACCCGGCGCTCGAGCGCGAGGACGTGGAAGACGGCGAGGCGCACGCGCCGCAGCCTGCCGGCGGCGCAGCCGAGCCGGTGGCCGCCGCGCCCGCGGCCGAGGCGCCGGCGGCCGATGCCGACTGGTCGCTCGACCTCGCGGCGAACTGGCGCGGCACCGAGGGCGAGGACGAGGGCGAGCGCAGCTTCGTCGCGCCCGACACGCCGACGCTGCGCGACCATCTGAATGCGCAGCTCTCGGTCACCAATCTCGGCCTGCGCGACCGCGTCTTCGTCGAGCTCCTGATCGATGCGCTCGACGACGACGGCTACCTGACGCAGAGCCTCGAGGAGATCGCGCTGCTGCTGCCGCCGGAAGCCTCGGCCGATGCCGAATCGCTCGCCGAGGAGTTGTCGATTGCGCTGCGCCACCTGCAGCATTTCGAGCCGGCGGGCGTCGGCGCGCGCTCGCCGGGCGAGTGCCTGTGCCTGCAGCTGCGCAACCTGCCCGACGAACCGGTGCGCACGCTCGCGCTCGACATCGTCGACAAGCACCTCGAGCTGCTCGCCGCGCGCGACTATTCGCGGCTCAAGACGCTGACCGGTGCCGGCGATGATGCGCTGCGCGCGGCGCAGCGGCTGATCCGCGCGCTCAACCCGCGGCCGGGCGCGGCCTTCGCCAAGATCGAGGCGCGCTACGTGATCCCCGACGTCATCGTGCGCAAGACGCGCAACGTCTGGCGCGCGAGCCTGAATCCCGACGCCATGCCGCGCCTGCGCATCAACCGGCTGTACGCCGAGATCGCCGCCGGCGCGCGCAGCGGCGGCACGCTCTCGGGCCAGGTGCAGGAGGCGCGCTGGCTGATCAAGAACGTGCAGCAGCGCTTCGACACCATCCTGCGCGTGTCGCAGGCGATCGTCGAGCGGCAGCGCCATTTCCTCGAGCACGGCGAGGTCGCGATGCGCCCCTTGGTGCTGCGTGAAATTGCCGAGACGCTCAGCCTGCACGAGAGCACCATCTCGCGCGTCACGACGCAGAAGTACATGGCGACGCCGCGCGGCACCTTCGAATTGAAATACTTCTTCGGCAGCCACGTCGCCACCGAAGCCGGTGGCGCCGCCTCGTCCACCGCGATCCGCGCGCTGATCAAGCAGCTGGTCGCCGCCGAGGACGCCAAGGCGCCGCTCTCCGATGCGCGCATCGCGCAGATTCTCGGCGAGCAAGGCATCGTCGTCGCGCGCCGCACGATTGCCAAATATCGCGAATCCCTGCAGATTCCCGCCGTCAACCAGAGAAAGGCCCTGTAACCATGAACTTGAACGTGAGCGGCCATCAACTCGACGTGACCCCCGCCATTCGCAGCTACGTACGCACCAAGCTCGAACGCGTGAGCCGGCATTTCGACCACGTGATCGACGCCCACGTCATCCTCACGGTCAACAAGGTGCGCCAGAAGGCGGAAGTCACGCTGCACGTGGCCGGCAAGGACCTGCACTGCGAGAGCGAAGAGGACGATCTCTACGCGGCGATCGATCTGCTCGCCGACAAGCTCGACCGGCAGGTGCTGCGCTACAAGGACAAGCGCTACGAGAAGAAAAGATTGAAAGGTATACTGCCCGCGCCATGAGCCTGGTCGGCAAGCTGCTCGATCCCTCGCATGTGCTCGTCGACCTGCAGGCCTCGAGCAAGAAGCGCCTGTTCGAGCAGGCCGGCCTGCTGTTCGAAAATCATGACGGCATCGCGCGCTCATTGGTGTTCGATAGCCTTTTTGCGCGCGAGCGGCTGGGCTCGACCGGCCTGGGCCAGGGCGTCGCGATCCCGCATGGGCGCATCAAGGGACTGAAGGAGGCGCTCGGCGCCTTCGTGCGGCTCGCGCAACCCATACCGTTCGATGCGCCCGACGCCGCCCCCGTGACGCTGGTGTTCGTGCTGCTGGTGCCCGAGAAGGCCACCGAGAAGCACCTGCAGATCCTCTCCGAGCTGGCGCAGATGTTCTCCGACAAGGCGCTGCGCGAGGCGATGACGCAGGCGGCCGACACCGCCGCGCTCCACGAACTGATCACCGCATGGCAGCCGGATGCTGCAGGTCAACGTCGCGCGGCTGCATGACGATAACCGCGAGGCGCTGTCCCTCGCCTGGGTCGCCGGGCGCGAAGGCGGCACCGCGGTACGCCGCGAAGCCGCGGCCGCGGCGGCATTGATCGGCCACCTCAACCTCACCCACCCCAACTCGATCCAGGTCATCGGCGCCTACGAAGCCGGCATCGTCGGCGGCTTCGTCGATCGGCTGCTCGAATCGCATCCCGCGGCGGTGATCGTCGCCGACAACGTGGCGCCGCCGGCGACGCTGGTCGAGGCGGCGACGCGCACCGCGACGCCGCTGTTCACTTCGCCGCTGCCGGCGCCGCAGGTGATCGAGACGCTGGCGCACTACCTCGCGAAGCTGCTGGCCGAGAGCACCGAGCGCCACGGCGTGTTCATGGACGTGCTCGGCCTGGGCGTGCTGATCATCGGCGAATCCGGCGTCGGCAAGAGCGAGCTCGGCCTCGAGCTGATCAGCCGCGGCCACGGCCTGGTGGCCGACGACGTGGTCGAGATCTCGCGCATCGCCGCCGGCACGCTCGAAGGCCGCTGCCCCGCGATGCTCAAGGATTTTCTGGAAGTGCGCGGGCTCGGCCTGCTCAACATCCGCACCATCTTCGGCGAGACCGCGGTGCGGCGCAAAATGAAGCTGCGCCTGCTCGCGCATCTGGAACGCCCGCAGCCCGGCGGCCGCGACCCCGCCGAGCGGCTGCCGCTCACCGAGCAATCGGAGCAGATCCTCGGCGTCACGGTGCGCAAGGTGACGATCCCGGTCGCCGCCGGACGCAACCTCGCCGTGCTGGTCGAGGCGGCGGTGAGGAACGAAATCCTCAAGCTGCGCGGCATCGATTCCACCGCCGAGTTCCTGGCGCGGCAGCGGCAGCAGATGCAGAAGGACGAATAGTGCAGCTCGTGCTGGTGAGCGGCCTATCCGGCTCGGGCAAGAGCATTGCGCTCAACGTGCTCGAGGACGGCGGCTATTACTGCGTCGACAACCTGCCGGCGAACCTGCTGATGGAGACGGTCGACTTCCTCGCCGAGTCCGGGCACGACCGCGCCGCGGTGAGCATCGACGCGCGCAGCGCCGCGCTGCCGACACTGCCGCAGCACATCGATGAGCTGCGCGCGCGCGGCGTCGATTGCCGCGTGCTGTATCTCGAGGCGAGCTCGGCGACGCTGCTGCGGCGCTTCTCCGAGACGCGCCGGCGCCATCCGCTCGCCGGCGCGGGCCTGACGCTCGCCGAGGCGATCGAGCGCGAGCGCGTGCTGCTCTCGGGGATCGCGCCGCTCGGCCAGCGCATCGACACGAGCGACCTGCAGCCGCGCGTGCTGCAGAACTGGATCCGCGATCTGCTCGGCCTGGGCGCGGGCACGCTCACGCTGGTCTTCCAGTCGTTCTCCTACAAGGACGGCATCCCGCTCGACGCCGACTGGGTGCTCGACTGCCGCATGCTGCCCAACCCGCACTACGACCCGCAGCTGCGGCCTTTCACCGGCTGCGATGCGCCGGTCGCCGAGTATCTGCAGCGCGACGC
>DASWER010000082.1:0-11395 GCA_036394655.1 Burkholderiales bacterium | reverse complement strand
GGATCAGCAACCGCGTGCGCGACGGCGACGCGCAGGTGGTGGTGCGTGCGGTGGTATCAGCGGACCTGCTGTAGGACAGAGACTTTCTTGTCGGAGAGGCCGCTCACGCTGAGCTTCATGCCGATAGATTTCCAGGCATCGGTCTCCGAATCGAGCGCGGCCGCCGAGAGCGCGTTCTCGTCCAGCCAGGATTGCGGCAGGTCGATGGCAAAGCCGCCGGCGTCGGCGGCGACGCGCAGGAACGGCAGCCTGGCATCGGTGCGGCTGCGCAGGATCAGCGCCGCGATGCGCAGCGCGAATACCAGCTTCCAGTCCGCCCCGTCGAGGCCGGCATCCTGCATCTTGCGCAGCTTGCCGCGATGCGCGAGCACGATGCGCGCAAGGCGCGCCTGCTCCATGCGCGAGAACCCCGGCATGTCGGCGTTGGAGAGCACGTAGGCCGAGTGCTTGTGGTATTGCGCGTGCTCGATCGAAAGGCCGATCTCCGCGAGGCGCGCCGCCCACTCGAGCAGCTGGCGATCCGCGTCCTCGTCACGCTCCGCGCCGGGGGTCAAGGCATCGTAGATGGTGAGCGAGAGCTGCTTGATCCGCTCGCCCTGCGCGGCGTCGACGTGATAGCGGCGCAGGAACTGCGCCACCGTGACCTCGCGCATGTCGCGGTGCTCGACGCGGCCGAGCAGATCGTAGAGCACGCCGTGGCGCAGCGCGCCTTCGGAGACCTTCATCGCCTCGATGCCGAGCTCGTCGAGCACCGCGCTCATGATGGCGAGGCCGCCCGGCAGTACCGGCGCGCGGTTCGGGCGCAGGCCCGCGATCTTGTCCGGATCGGCCTTCTCGTGCTTGATGAGCGCCGCGCGCAGGCGCTCGAGTCCCTCGCGCGTCAGGCCCTCGTCGGCGAAGCCGTTCTCGCGCAGGATGTTCTCCAGCGAGCGCGCCGTTCCAGAGGAGCCGACCGCTTCATCCCACCCCGCGGCACGGTAGGCATGCACGATACCGGCGAGCTCCTGCCGCGCGCCGAGCACCGCGGCCTTCATGCCGGACTTGTCGACCTTGCCCTCGGGAAAGTACTTGAGGCTGAAACTCAGGCAGCCCATGTAGAGCGATTCGGTGAGCTGCGGCTCAAGCCCCGTGCCGATGATGAACTCGGTCGAGCCGCCACCGACGTCGACCACCAGGCGCCGCTGCTGCGAGACCGGCAGCGAGTGCGCCACGCCGAGGTAAATCAGCCGCGCTTCCTCGCGGCCCGAGATCACCTCGATCGGAAAGCCGAGCACCGAGCGCGCTTCGCGCAGGAACTGCGACGAGTTCTTCGCGATGCGCAGCGCATTGGTGCCGACCGCGCGCACGCCCTGGCGCGGAAAGCCGCGCAGGCGCTCGGCGAACTTGGCGAGCGCCTCGAGCGCCACGGCCTGCGTGCCCCGGTCGATCCTCTTTTCGGCAGTCAGGCCGCCGCCCAGGCGCACCACTTCGCGCACCGCGTCGAGCGGATAGATCTGGCGATCGACCACGCGCCCGATCTCGAGGTGAAAACTGTTCGAGCCGAGGTCGACCGCGGCGAGCGTGTCCTGGCGGGCCATGCGGCCAACCGTAGCACGACCGGCGTCGTAACACGACTGTCACATTCCCCGCGCCGCCAGAACGTCTGGGGCCACGGATTAGAATTCCGCCTCCCCATGAACCGCAGAATCCCGACGCCCGCCCAGTTCGTGAACCGCGAGCTCGGCCAGCTCGCGTTCAACCGCCGCGTGCTGGCGCAGGCGGCGGACGAGGCGGTGCCGCTGCTCGAGCGGCTGCGCTTCATCACCATCGTCTCGTCCAACCTCGACGAATTCTTCGAGATCCGCGTCGCCGGGCTGAAGGAGAGCATCAAGCTCGGTCTGCACGATTCGGGCCCGGACGCGCGCAGCGCGGCCGAGGTGTTCGAGGCGGTGAGCAAGGAGGCCCACGCCCTGGTCGCCGAGCAGTACAAGCTGCTGAACGAGGTGGTGCTGCCCTCCCTCGCGCGCGAGGGCGTTGTGTTCCCGCGGCGCGAGGAATGGACCGGAGCGCAAAAGCAGTGGATCCGCGACTACTACTTCCGCGAGCTGCTGCCGGTCCTCACGCCGATCGGGCTCGATCCGGCGCATCCGTTCCCGCGGGTGCTGAACAAGAGCCTGAACTTCGCGGTCGAGCTCGAGGGACGCGACGCCTTCGGCCGCAGCTCGCGCGCCGCGATCGTGCAGGCGCCACGCGCGCTGCCGCGGCTCATCCGCCTGCCGCAGGCGCATGCGGGCGCCGAATATGCCTTCGTCTTCCTCTCCTCGATACTGCATGCCCACGTCGGCGAGCTGTTCTCCGGCATGAACGTGATCGGCTGCTACCAGTTCCGCGTCACGCGCAATTCCGATCTGTTCGTCGACGAAGAGGAAGTGAAGAACCTGCACACGGCGCTGCAGGGCGAGCTGCTGCATCGCCATTTCGGTGACGCGGTGCGCCTGGAGGTCGCCGACAACTGCTCGCTCGGCATGGTGGAGTTCCTGCTGCAGCAATTCGGCCTGCGCGAGCCTGATCTTTATCGCGTCGAGGGCCCGGTCAACCTCTACCGGCTGCGGGAAGTGCACGACCAGGTCGATCGCCCGGCGCTCAAGTACCCGCCCTTCATCCCCGGCCTGCCGCCGGCGCTCGACGCGCCGGATCTGTTCGAGGTGCTGAAGAAGCAGGACGTGCTGCTGCACCACCCGTACCAGTCGTTCCTGCCGGTGATCGATTTCATCCGCACCACCGCCAACGATCCGAACGTCATCGCCATCAAGCAGACCGTGTACCGCACCGGCACCGACTCGGAGCTGATGGAGATCCTGGTCGAGGCGGCGCGCAAGGGCAAGGAAGTCACCGTGGTGGTCGAGCTGATGGCGCGCTTCGACGAGGAAATCAACATGAACTGGGCGGCGCGGCTCGAGGAGGTCGGCGCGCACGTGGTCTACGGCGTGGTCGGCCACAAGACCCACGCCAAGATGTCGCTCATCGTGCGGCGCGAGGACGGCGAGCACGGCAAGCTGCTGCGCCGCTACGCGCATCTCGGCACCGGCAACTACCATCCGGCGACCGCGCGCCAGTACACCGATTTCGGCCTGTTTACCTCGCATGAAGAGCTGTGCGCCGACGTCGCCGAAGTGTTCCAGCAGCTGACCGGGCTCGGGCGCGCCGGGCGCCTCAAGCACGTCTGGCAGTCGCCCTTCACCCTGCACCGGCGCATCGTCGGCGCGATCCGCAACGAGGCGAAGCTCGCCGCCGAGGGCAAGCCCGCGCGCATCATCGCCAAGATGAATGCCCTGCTCGAGCCGCAGATCATCGAGGAGCTCTACACCGCTTCGGGTGCCGGCGTGAAAATCGACTTGATCGTGCGCGGGGTCTGCGCGCTGCGGCCCGGCATCGAGGGCGTGTCCGACAACATCCGCGTGCGCTCGGTGGTCGGGCGCTTCCTCGAGCATTCGCGCATCTTCTATTTCGAGAACGGCGGCGCCGAGGACACGTATCTCGCGAGCGCCGACTGGATGGCGCGCAACTTCTTCCGCCGCATCGAGCTGTGCTTCCCGGTGCTCGATCCGGTCCTCAAGAAGCGCGTGATCCGCGAGGGCCTGCAGCCCTATCTCGAGGACAACACCCAGGCCTGGGTGATGGGCCCGGATGGCAACTACGAGCGCCTGCGCCCGCGGCGCGGCGCCAAGCCCCGCTCGGCGCAGGACGAGCTCCTGCAGCTGCTCGCTACGCCGAGCTAAGGGCTAGTCCTACCGGACTACGTGATTCGGCGACAGGCACGTAGCGCCGAAATGCGGGAGGTCGGATGATGCTGACCTGTGTAGGCAGTCAGCTACACAGATTCTGAGGGTGGCCAGCACACTGTTACCAGTGCCCTCCGAGAGACCGGCAAGGCAGGAGCCGGTCCACGGTAGCGCCAAACAAAGTGTAGTCGCCGTCTGATCGCCAGAGTGGGCAGTACCGGAGGGCACGTTCTAGCGGACGTGCCCTCTTTTTTTTCCCGCTCTGGAAAGTATTGTGCGCAAACGCGCGGTGCCGCGCTATCGCCGCCTGCAGCGTCATATTGTCGCGGATCGCCTATTTCGTACCGCGCACTCGGCGACGTCGCAAAGTGGCGTCGTGACAGGGGAAACCGTGTCAGGCGCGTGCGACGCGGATCACGCCCTTCAGCGCGCGCACGATGGTGAAGGCGCGCTTGAGCTGCGGCAGGTCGCTGACGTCGAACGTGAAGCGCATGAACGCCAGCTCGTCCCGGCTCTGGGTGCGCACCGCGGTCACATTGATCTTCTCGCGCGCCAGCGCATCGCCGATGTCGCGTAGCAGCCCCCGCCTGTCCGTGGCAGTGACGGCCATCTCGACGGTATAACTTCCCGGGCCTTCTCCCCATTGAGCGTCGATCAGCCGTTCCGGCTGCCGCTCGGCCAGGCGCTTGAGGCTGGCGCAGTCCTCGCGGTGCACCGAGACGCCCTTGCCGCGCGTGACGAAGCCGCGGATCGGGTCCGGCGGCACCGGCTTGCAGCACTTGGCGAGCTGGGTCATCAGGCGGTCCATGCCGCCCACCACCAGCACGCCCGTCTTTGTCGGCGTCGCGCGCGGCCTGACCTTTGGCAGCGGCGCGGGTGCTTCAAAACCGCGCACCGCGGTCTGCAACTGGCGCAGGTTGACCTCGTCGCGCGCCACGCCGACGAACAGATCTTCCGGCTTCTTGAATCCCAGGCGCTCGGCGAGCACGTCGAGGCTCGCATGGGTGGCGCCCTCGCGCTTCAACTCCTTTTCGACCGCGGCGCGGCCGGCGGCGACGGTCTCGGCGTGCGCCTTGGCGTTGAACCATTGCCGGATCTTGGCGCGCGCACGCGGGCTCTTGACGAAGCCGCGCTCGGCGTTCAGCCAGTCGCGCGACGGGCCGCCCGATTTGGCGGTGACGATTTCCACCCGCTGGCCGCTCGCGAGCGGCGTATCGAGCGGCACGATGTGTCCGTCGACGCGCGCGCCGCGGCAGCGATGCCCGAGGTCGCTGTGCAGCGCGTAGGCGAAGTCGACCGGCGTCGAGCCGGCCGGCAGGTCGATCACCTTGCCCTGCGGCGTGAGCACATAGACGGTGTCGTCGAGCTGCGCCTTTTTCGTGGTGCTCGCCCAGTGCGCCACCTCGTCGCGCCAGGCGAGCAGCTCGCGCAGCCACGCGATCTTCTGCTCGAACGCCTCCGACGTTTTCACCTTCTCCTTGTAGCGCCAGTGCGCCGCGACGCCGAACTCGGCATGCCGGTGCATTTCCTCGGTGCGGATCTGCACCTCGACGGTCTTGTCTTGCGGCCCGATCACCGCGGTGTGCAGCGACTGGTACAGGTTGCCCTTCGGGCGCGAGATGTAGTCGTCGAATTCCTTGGGGATCGGCTGCCACAGGTTGTGCACCACGCCGAGCGCGGTGTAGCAATCCTTCACCGAGGGCACGATCACGCGCAGCGCGCGCACGTCGTAGAGCTGGCTGAAGTCGAGCGACTTCGCGCGCATCTTGTTCCAGATCGAGTAGATGTGCTTCGGCCGCCCGTAGATCTCGCCCTTCACCCCGACCGCCTCGAGCTCCTGCGTCAGCGTCGCGATGGCGCGCGCGATGTAGCGCTCGCGCTCCAGGCGCTTTTCATCCAGCATCCCGGCGATGCGCTTGTAGAGCTCGGGCTCGAGGAAGCGGAACGACAGGTCCTCCATCTCCCACTTGAGCTGCGCCACGCCGAGGCGGTTGGCGAGCGGCGAGTAGATGTCGAGGGTCTCGCGCGCATAGGCGGGCCGCTCATCGGATGGATTGCGGGCGAACCAGCGCAGCGTCTGCGTGCGGCTCGCGAGCCTGATGAGCACCACGCGCACATCCTCGACCATGCCGAGCACCATCTTGCGCAGGATCTCGTTCTGCTCGGTAGGGTTCGAGCGCGTCGCAATGCGCAGCTGGTAGAGCTTCTCGACGCCGGCAGCGAGCGAGGCGATCTCCGCGCCGAACTGGTTCGAGATCTTTTCGGGATCGGCATGCTTGGGTGCGGCGAATAGCAGGCCCGCAATGCGCCCCGGCGCATCGAGCCCGATCGCCGCGAGGTTGGCGGTCAGGCCGAGCGCATGCGCCCAGGTGGGCTCGCCGGTGGAAAGCAGCTGCCCCGCGTAGAGCGGCTCGGCAAACTCGAGCGCCTGCGCAAGGCGCGCCCGATCGGCGGGCGCAAGCCCGTCGGCGAGCGCGCCGAGGGCGGCCGCGCCGCTTTGTGGATGAAGTTGGACTACCGAGCGCATGCGCTATTTTACGGTCCATGGGATGGCTTACCGAGTGGCGGCGCCGCCGAGTCCTGCAGAAACACCGGATCGACGATGCGCTATGGCGGCGCGCAACTGCACGGCTGGCGTTCCTGCCGCGGACAGGCAAGTTGCGTGAGCTGGCGCTGCTCTTGCTCGCCGAGAAGGAGTTCGCCGGCACCCATGGTCTCGAGGTGACCGACGAGATGCGCGTCGCCATCGCCGCGCAGGCCTGCCTGCCGATCCTCGAGCTCGGCCTCGACTGGTATTCGGGCTGGCGCGGCATCGTCGTCTACCCGGGCGACTTCCGCGTGCGCCGCAGCCAGACCGACGAGCACGGCGTGGTGCACGAATGGGACGACGTGCTCGCCGGCGAGGCGATGCCCGGAGGACCCGTGGTGCTTTCGTGGGACGCCGCGGCGCACGACCCGGCGATCAACGTCGTGATCCACGAATTCGCGCACAAGCTCGACATGCTGAACGGCGAGGCCGACGGCGTGCCGCCGCTGCATGTCGGCATGGACCGGCGAGCATGGATCGCAGCGTTCAAGCAGGCGTACGACGGCTTCTGCGACGCCCTCGAGCGGGGGCGCGACACCTGGCTCGATCCGTATGCCGCCGAGCACCCGTCGGAGTTCTTCGCGGTGGTGAGTGAAGCCTTCTTCCGCGAAGCGCCGGAGACGAAGCGGCGTTATCCCGACGTCTACGAGCAGCTGCGCCTCTTCTACCGCCAGGACCCGGCGGCGCCATAATTCGCCGCATGCAACCCGAACAGGCCAGGACGATCTACGACCAGCTCACCGCCGGGCGCACGCAGTTCTTGCGGGCCGACGAGCTTTGCCGACGCGCCGCGGCGGCGTTCCCGAGCCTGCTGCCGAGCGATGCCGCGCTTGCCGCAGAGGCGCCGCGCATGCAGCGCGAGAAGCTTGGCCTGGAAAAGGCGCAGGGCCTGTTCCTGTCGCACGTGCTCGCCGATCCCGCGGCCGGCGCGCACCTGTGCCACGCCATGCTGCTGCCGCTGCCGGCGGCGCGTACGCGCCTCGCCGAGTATGAGAGCCGCGGCGAGCTCGATCTCGGCGGTGCGCAGGTCCAGCGCGTCGGCAAGGCGGCGATCGTCACCATGCGCAATCCGCGCTTTCTCAACGCCGAGGACGAATCGACGCTCGAGCCGCTCGAGATGGCCATCGATATCGCGCTGCTGGATGCAAAGGCGGAGATCTGCGTGCTGCGCGGCGGCGAGGTCAGCCATCCGCGCTATGCCGGAAGACGCCTGTTCGGCGCCGGCATCAATCTGACCCATCTCTACCAGGGAAAGATCCGCTACCTCTGGTACATGGTTCGCGACCTCGGCCTGGTCAACAAGCTCTATCGCGGCCTCGCGCGTGCCGAGGTCTCGCCGGAGGTCGACTCGATCGAGAAGTTGTGGATCGGCGCGATCGAAGGCTTCGCCATCGGCGGCCATTGCCAGGCGGTGCTGACGCTCGACTATGTGCTGGCCGCGCGCGACGCCTACATGACGCTGCCGGCGCGCAAGGAAGGCATCATCCCGGGCGCGGCCAACCTGCGCCTGCCGCGCTTCGTCGGCGCGCGCATGGCGCGCCAGGCGGTGCTGGCCGAGCGGCGCATCGACTGCGCGAGCCCCGAGGGACGCCTGATTTGCGACGAGATCGTGGCGCCCGAAGAGATGGACGCGGCAGTTACGCGCACGGTAGAGAGACTCACCGGCTCGGGCGTGGTCAGCGCGGCGGGCAACCGGCGCGCCTTTCGCATCTCGGAAGAGCCGCTCGACAGCTTCCGCCGCTACATGTCAGTCTATGCCCGCGAGCAGGCCGACTGCCATTTCAGCCCCGCGCTGATCGCCAACCTGGAGAGGAACTGGAATGCTGCGACACGACGCGCCTGAGTCGATCCTGGTGCTGCACGGCCCGAATCTCAACCTCTTCGGCCGCCGCGAGCCGCACATCTACGGCACCATGACCCTCGAGCAGATCAACGAGCGGCTGCGCACCCTCGCTGCCAAGATCCAGGTGGAGCTGGTCATCGTGCAATCGAACCACGAAGGCGTGCTGCTCGACACGCTGCAAAAGCACATGGACAAGGTCGCCGGCGCCATCCTCAACCCCGCCGGCCTCACGCAATACAGCGTGTCGCTGCACGACTGCATCAAGGCGATGCCCTTCCCGGTGATCGAGGTGCATCTCTCCAACCTCGCGACGCGCGAGGAATGGCGCCACCACTCGATCATCTCGCCGGCGGTGAAAGGCACCGTGCAGGGCCTGGGCTGGCGCTCCTATACCGCGGCGCTGCGCACCCTGGTGGAAATCCTACGCGAGCCGAAAAAAGCATCCTGATCGTCGTCGACGCGCAGCACGACTTCATGCCGGGCGGGGCGCTCGCCGTGCCGAAAGGCGATGAAGTCTTGCCGGTGATCAATCGCCTTGCCCCACGCTTTACCAACGTGGTGCTGACGCAGGACTGGCACCCGACGGACCACATCTCCTTCGCCACCTCCCACGCCGGGCACGCGCCGTTCTCGACCATCAAGCTGGCGTACGGCGAGCAGGTCCTCTGGCCGCCGCATTGCGTGCAAGGCACGCACGGCGCCGAGCTGCACCCGGCGCTCGACATCCCGCATGCGCAGCTCGTCATCCGCAAGGGCCATCACCGCGCGATCGACAGCTATTCGGCGTTCGTAGAAGCCGACCGCAAGACGACGACCGGTCTCGCCGGTTACCTGCGCGAGCGCGGACTGGCCGAGCTGTATGTCTGCGGGCTCGCCACCGACTTCTGCGTGGCGTGGACCGCGCTCGACGGCCGCGGCGCCGGCTTCGAGGTCACGGTCATCGAGGACGCCTGCCGGGCGATCGATCTGGAAGGCTCGCTCGCGCGAGCCTGGAGCGAGATGCAGCGAACCGGCGTGCGGCGCCTATCATCCAGGGAATTCCGAGAGGAGACGACATGACCGAGCGCAAGCTCAACCGCCAGGACCTGCGCGACGCCGCAGAGAAGTACAAGAACTGGGGCAAATGGGGGCCGAAGGACGAGATCGGCACGCTCAACTTCACGCAACCCGAGGACATCGTCGCCGCCGCGCGCCTGGTGAAGAAAGGCAAGGTGATCTCGCTCGCGCTCAACTTCGACCAGCACGGACCGCAAGGCGCGAAGAGCAAGTACCCGGCAATGGGACGGATCAATCCGGTGCACACGATGCTGCGCACCGGGACCGATGCCTATTCCGGCGTGCTCGACCACCGGGGCATCCGCGCCGCCGACGACATGGTGGTGATGCCGCTGCAGTGCGGCACGCAGTGGGACGGCCTGGGCCACATCTTCTACGAGAACTACATGTGGAACGGCTACGACTGCCGCGAGGTGACCTCCAACGGCGCGCAGAAGTGCGGCATCGAGAAGACCAAGAACAAGATGGTCGGCCGCGGCGTGTTTCTCGACGTGCCGCGCGCGCTCGGAAAGAAATGGCTCGAGGACGGCTACGCCATCACCATCGCCGATCTCGATCGCACCGCCGACGCCCAGGGCGTCAAGGTCAAGCGCGGCGACTTCGTGGTGGTGCGCACCGGCCAGATGGAGGCCAAGCTCGAGGCCGGCAGCTGGGACGGCTACCCGGGAGGCGATGCGCCGGGGTTTAGCTTCGAGACGCTGGAGTGGATCAAGCGCACCGAGCTCGCCGCGCTGGCAAGCGACACCTGGGGCTGCGAGGTGCGGCCGAACCAGTCGGAACAAGGCATCAACCAGCCCTGGCACTGGATCACCATCCCGATGATGGGCATGACCATGGGCGAGATCTTCTACGTCAAGGACCTCGCCGAGGACTGCGCCGCCGACAAGGTCTACGAGTTCCTGTTCGTCGCGCCGGCGATTCCCATCACCGGCGCGGTTGGCTCGCCGACCAACCCGCTGGCCATCAAATGAAAACGCTGCTCGCGCTGTGCACGCTGGCTTTCGTGTCGCTGGCCCAGGCGCAGTCGTATCCCACGAAGCCGATCCGCGTCGTGGTGCCCTTCGCGCCGGGCGGACCGGTCGACGTCGTGGCGCGCCTCCTGTCCCCGAAAATGAACGAGCTGCTCGGCCAGACGCTGGTGATCGAGAACAAGGTCGGCGCCGGCGGCAACATTGGCGTGTCGCAAGTCGCGCGCGCTGCGCCCGACGGCTACACCGTGCTGATGACCTCGTCGTCGTACGCGGTAAACGCGACCCTCACGCCGGATCCGGGATACAACACCGACAAGGACTTCACGGCGATCGCCGTGGTCGCCTCGCAGCCGAACTTCATCGTGGTCAACGCCGCGTTCCCGGCGCGGACGCTCGCCGAGCTCCTGCAGCTCGCGCGCACCGAAAAGCTCGCTTTCGCTTCGCCCTCTTCAGGGACCACGCCCCATCTCACCGCGGAAAATCTCTTCCGCGTGCGCGCCAAGGTGGACATCACGCACATCCCGTTCAAGGGTGCGGGCCCGGCGGCGGCCGCCGTGCTGGGCGGCCAGCCGCCGATCGGCTCGATGGCCGGCACCGCGCCGATGCCGCACATCCTGTCGGGCAAGCTGCGCGCGCTCGCCGTGTCCTCGAGCCGCCGGCTCGCGTCGCTGCCCGACGTGCCGACGCTCGGCGAGCTCGGCTACGCCGACATGGAGGACTACACCTGGGTCGGGATCTTCGTGCCCGCGGCGACGCCGCCCGAGATCGCGCAGAAGCTGAACGACATCGTGCTGCGCACCGTGCAGGTGCCGGAGATCCGCGAGCGTCTCGAGGCGCTCACCTTCGAGATCACCGCCGCGCCGCTCAAGCCCACCGCCGAGTACGTGCGCCGCGAGGTCGTGAAATGGGCCAAGGTGGTGCGCGACACCGGCGCCAAGCCCGAGTAGGGCCGCATTAGCTCATCGCCGCCCGATCAGTCGCACGGCACGATTCTCGTCGTCGACGACGATCCATCGATCCGCGAGCTGTTGCGTATTCACCTGGGTAATGCCGGTTACAACGTGGTGCTGGCCGAAGACGCGATCGTTGCCGCACATGTGCTTGCCAAGCATCCGCCAGACTTGCTGCTGCTGGATCTCGACATGCCGTATATGAGCGGACTTGAATTCCTCGAGGC
>DASWER010000081.1:0-2289 GCA_036394655.1 Burkholderiales bacterium | reverse complement strand
AACGGCACGATCTCCAGCGCGAGGCGCTCGCGCGCGGCGATCGCGTTGCGGTGGCTGGCGAGCGCGATCTGGTCCTGGCGCTCGCGCGGGATTTCCCACTGCCGGCGCGTGATCTCGGTGCTCTCGCCCATCGAGAGCCCGGTGCTCGGCTCGTTGAAGGTGCTCGGGTCGGAGCCGCTCAGCCACTCGACGCCGCCGGCAATGCCGGCGCTGATGCGCCCGTCGGCGATGGCGTCGGCGATCAGCGTCGCGGTGCGCAGGCCGGTGATGCAGTAGGAGGAGACGGTCTGCGCCTCGATGTGGGCCGGTAGACCGGCCTCGAAGACGATTTCGCGCGCGAGGTTCGGCTTGCCGCGCTCGGCCACGACCGCGCCGAAAGCGATGGCCTCGATGCCGTTCGGGTCGACCTTGTGGCGATCCAGCAGCCCGCGCACCGCATGCTTCGCCAGCGCCGAAGGGCTGAGCGCGGCGAACGCCTTCCCCGCCTTGACGAACGGCGTGCGTGCGCCGGCGACGATCGCGACCCGGTGCTGGCTCATGAATCGCTGCCGATCACTTCGAACGCGACGTCGACATTGCCGCGCGTGGCATGCGAATAGGGGCAGATCTTCTCGTGTGCTTCGCGCACGAACCCGGCGAGCTCGTCGTGCGGCAGGCTCTGATCCTCGACCCGCATCTTGACCGAGATGCCGAAGCCGCCGCCTTCGCGCGGTCCGATCGAGACGGCGCTGGTGACCTTCGCTTTCGAGGCGTCGCGCCTGCTCTGCTTGGCCACGAAATCGAGCGCGCCGCCGAAGCAGGCGGCATAGCCGGCGGCAAACAGATGCTCGGGCGTCGCGGTGCCCGGCCTGCCGGGACCGCCCATCTCCTTGGGCACCGAGAGGTCGGCCTTGATGATGCCGTCGCTGGTCTGGGTACGGCCGTTACGGCCGCCGATGGCGGTCGCGGTTGCGGTAAAGAGGGGTTTGATTTTGTCCATGGTGTTCACTCTGAGATGGGGGCGTCAGCGCATCATGTCAAGTGGCGCGATGTGGTTTGCAGTTGTAACCGTCCTTGTGCTGCCCTGCCCCAGCGCACTCTTGACGGCCCTCGCGCGTGCTACCGACGATCACGGAAATGACGCTCATGCTTCCGCCCGCGCCGGCAATTCGGGTATCCCTTGCTTGAACATCGCACGGGCCACCTCGGCCGAGTTCATGGCCTCGCGAACCAGCTTGATCTTGCCGTTCTCGGCCACCAGCCTGCCAAAGAACAGCTGATGCACCTTGCGGCCTGTTTTTGTCGAGACCGCGGTGAATTCGTATTCGGCGAAGACCTGGTCCGGCGTCTCGATGAGGATCTTGAGATTCTCCAGACGAAGACCGGGAAAGGTGTCGTGGAGAAATGCGGTGAATCCGGTGATTCCCTCGGCGCCGGCGAAACGCTCCGGGTAGCCGAAGTCCGTCAGATACGGCAGTTCGAGAGCGCCATCCTCGGCAAACATACTGACCATCGCTTTTGGATCTCGCCAGGAAGCCTTGAAGAAGTCCTCCAGGAGCTGTCTTGCATTTTTCATCGCAGGGTTTCCTTGTCCGGTTGATCGTCAGCCCTATGATTGGCGCAGCGGACTTTGGGCGCTATCCGTTCTTCGCAGCGCTATCCGGATACCGCAAAGCCCGTGCGCGGGATTTGTTTCAGCCGTAATGCTGCTGGCAACGCCGGGGCACATCCGGTCCTGATAATTGCGGCAAGGAGAACGCGATGACTAGCAGAGCCCACAGGGCACAAGTGCTGGCCGCCGCGGCCGAGGTGTTCGCCCGCACGGCGATCACGCCGGCCGCTCTGGCCGAGCTCGCGCGCATGAGCAAGGATGAGATCATCGAAGAGCTCATCGCCCACCACATGGAGCAGACCTTCACCTTGTTGCGGCAGGTGCAGGCCGCACCCGGCCCGTTGCTCGAAAGCTTGATCGACGCGGTACCGGAAGGCGTGGCGCGGAACCTCGCTGCCGAGCCGGGCGCAGTGGAACTGGAGCTGATGGCGGAGGCGGTGCGCAATCCCAAGGTGGCCGACGCGCTGCGCGGCGCCGATGAGCTTGCACGCCGGCAGACCCGCGAGCTGCTGACCGGCCCGCGCGGCACGCTGCGCCACTGCGACGCCGACGAGCTCGAGAGCCGCATCGAGGTTTTGTTCGCCCTGTTCGGCGGCATGCGGATCCGCGCGCTCAAGAATCCCGCGCTCAAGCGCGGCGCGCTGATCGCGGTGCTTCTGCCGGTGGTGCGGATGGTGCTGACGCCGGGCGATTAGGCC
>DASWER010000080.1:0-1901 GCA_036394655.1 Burkholderiales bacterium | reverse complement strand
CGCGCTCGGCGCCGAAATCACGGGCATCGACCTGCGCCGGCTGGAGGATGCCGAGCTCAAGGAGATTCGCGCCGCGTGGCTCGAGCACCTGGTGGTGTTCTTCCAGGACCAGACGCTGTCGCCCGCCGAGTTCATGGCCTTCGCCAGGCGCATCGGCAGACCGATCGAATATCCGTTCGTGAAGGGCATCGCCGGCTTTCCCGAGATCATCGAGGTGAAGAAGCTGGAGCACGAGAAGCTCAACTTCGGCGGCATCTGGCATTCCGACACCGCCTACCTCGAGGTGCCGCCGATGGCGTCGATGCTGCTTGCGCGCGAAGTGCCGCCGCGCGGTGGCGATACGCTGTTCGCCAACATGTATTTGGCGTACGAAAACCTGTCGGAGGGCATGAAGCGCCTCATCGCGCCGCTGGTCGCGGTGAACGCCTCGGCCAAGGCCGACGTTACCCGCACGCGGGAGGACCGCGTCAAGACCGATGGCGCAGACGCAAAGAAGGAATACGTCGCGGAGCATCCGGTGGTGCGCACGCATCCCGAGACCGGGCGCAAGGCGCTCTACGTCAATACCGCGCACACCGTGCGCTTCGGCGGCATGACCGAGGCAGAGAGCGCGCCGCTGCTGAACTATCTCTTCCAGCACCAGGTCAGGCCGGAATACACCTGCCGCTTCGCCTGGCGCGTTAGCTCCATCGCGCTATGGGACAACCGCTGCGCGCAGCACAACCCGGTAAACGACTACCACGGCTATCGCCGGGTCATGCACCGGATCACCCTGGCCGGCGACCGGCCAAAATAGGGCGCGGTGGCTTTTTAACCCGTTCCTCGCTAGCGTCCCGCCGGTCAAAACAAAAGCGAGGGACGCTGCATGCGTGAGCATTTGCTGGGAATTACCCTGGCCTACGGACCGCGGGTGCTGGTGGCGGCGCTGATGCTGCTGGCCGGCTATTTCGCCGGCGGCTGGGCGGAGCGCGCTGCGGCACGCAGGCTCGAGCGCTACGAGTTCGAGCCGCCGGTGCGTGCGCTGCTTGCCAGTGGGGCGCGCATCCTGATGTTCGGGCTGTTCGTCATCATGGCGCTGCAGAACATCGGCGTCGAGCTCCTGCCGCTGATCGCCGGCCTGGGCGTCGCGGGCGCGGCGGTGGCACTGGCAATGCAGGGCGTGCTCGGCAACGTCGTGGCCGGGATGACGATCATCCTCTCCAAGCCGTTTCGCGTCGGCGACTACATCTCGATCGCCGGCGTGCACGGCGAGGTGCTCGATATCCGCCTGTCGAGCACCACCCTCGGCCATGCCGACCTGTCGCGCGTGGTGATTCCCAACCGCAAGATCGTCGGCGAGATCCTGCACAACTACGGCGGCATCCGGCAGCTCGCCATCGAGGTCAGCGTGCCCTACGAGGTCGACGTCGAGGACGCGCTCGATACGGCGCGCGCGGTGTTGCGCGCCAATGCGCGCGTGCTGAAGGACCCGGCGCCGGCGGTCGGCATTGCGAGGCTCGGCGATGCCGGCGTGACGCTCAGCATCGCGCCCTGGGTCGCCGTAGCCGAATACGGTGCCGCGAGCGCCGAGCTGCACGAGGCGATCCTGCGGGCGTTCCGCAACCGCAGGATTGTGCGCGACAGCCGCGTCGCCGCGTAATTCGGGGACGGAGCCCGAATTAATTACTTCATCCGGTCCTTGATCTTGGCCATCGCCGCGCGCGCGCACTCTTCGTCGAACTGACCGCCCGGCGCGCCGCTGACGCCGAGCCCGCCGATGGTGTTGCCGCCCGCCATGATCGCGATCGCGCCCTGCGCATAGGTGACATTCGGCAGCGGCGTCTGGGGCACGTTGCTCGGCGGCGCCTTGGCCATCCGGTCGGCGATCTGCTTGGTGCTCTCTTCCTTGCGCGAGAGTCCTA
>DASWER010000079.1:0-2091 GCA_036394655.1 Burkholderiales bacterium | reverse complement strand
TGATGCACGCGCGCATCGCCTCGCGCGCCTTGTCGACGTGCAGCGCGTCCGGGTCGTAGCCGTCGAGGCAGCTCACCGTCTCAAAAATAGGGACAGACCCCATTTTTCTCATTTGCGAAAAATAGGGTCGGTCCCTATTTCTCCCAGTTCTTGGAGCGTGTTGATGTTGCGGAAGGCGTCGGCCTCGTCGTCGAAGGCCACTTCGATCACCTTGAGCGACGCGTACCAGGCGTCGATCTTGCGGCCGCCGCCGGCGAGAAATGCCTCCAGGTTGCCCATCACCGATCGGCGTACCAGCGCAAATACCGGGTGCGGCTGATCGCCGGTCTTGGCGACGGCCAGGTCATTGGCACCCAGATGCTCTCGCAGCCGCGCCACCAGATCCGAAGGCAGGAAGGGCGAATCGCAGGGCACGGTCACCGCGAGCGGATGTGCAATGGCCTCCAGGCCGGCGTGCAAGCCGGCGAGCGGGCCGGCGAAGCCGCCGACGCGGTCGCTCACCACGCGATGGCCGAGCGCGCCATAGCGCTCGAGGTTCTGGTTGGCGTTGATCACGATCTCGTCGACCTGCGGCGCAAGGCGCGCGAGCACGTGCTGCACCATCGCCTGGCCGTGCAGCGGCTGCAGTCCCTTGTCGACGCCACCCATGCGACGCCCGAGCCCGCCGGCGAGGACGATGCCGCTCACATTCATTCGAGGATTTTACGGTTAAGCTTGCAGCCGTGAGCAACAACCGCTGGCTCGCGCCGTTCATCAACCTCGGGCACTTCGTCGACCATCTCGCGATGCTGGTGTTTCCGACGGTGGTCATCGCGCTCGCGCGCGAATGGCAGCGGCCGTACTCGGAGCTCCTGCCGCTCACCCTCGGCGGCTTCATCGCCTTCGGCGCCTTTGCGCTGCCCGCGGGCTGGCTGGCGGACCACTGGAGCCGCTACCGCATGATGGTGGTGTTCTTCTTCGGCATCGGCGCGGCGCTCTTCCTCACCGGCTTCGCCGCCTCGCCGTGGCAACTCGGCCTCGGGCTCACGCTGGTGGGCATGTTCGCGGCGATCTACCACCCGGTGGGCATCGCGATGCTGGTGGCCGCGCCCACCAAGCTCGGCGCCGCGCTCGGCTGGAACGGGCTCTACGGCAATCTCGGCCTCGCCGCCGCCGCGCTGGTCTCGGGTGCGCTGATGGATCTGTGGGGCTGGCGCGCCGCGTTCTTCATTCCCGGCGTGCTTTGCATCGCTGCCGGGCTGGCGTTCGTCGCGCTGGTGCCCGATCCGGGGCCGGTGAAGAAGACCTCGAAGTCGATCGGGCTGCACATCGACCGGCGCACGATGGCGCGCATCTTCACCATCCTGCTGATCGCCACCGCCTGCGGCGGGGTGATCTTCAACTCGACCACCGTGGCGATGCCGAAGGTGTTCGACGAGCGGCTGCGCGAGCTGACGCAGACCAACTTCGGCGTCGGCGCGCTGGTGGCGGTGGTCTACACGCTCGCCGCCTTCGCGCAGCTCGCGATGGGGGCGCTCATCGACCGCTTCGAGCTGCGCCGCCTGATGATCGGCATCGCGCTGCTGCAGATCCCGCTCCTCGCGATTGCCGCCAACCTGCAGGGCTGGGCGATGCTCGCCGGTGCGGTCGCCATGATGCTGGCGGTGTTCGGCCAGATCCCGCTGAACGACGCCATCGTCGGCAAATACTGCGCCGACGAATACCGTGCTCGCGTGCTCGCCGTGCGCTACGTCATCTCGCTGGGCGTCGCTTCGGTCGCGGTGCCGATGATCGCGGTGCTGCACCGGACCGAGGGAGGGTTCAGGAACGTGTTCCTGGTGCTGGCTGTGCTCGCGGCCGGAATGCTCGCCGCGTCATTCTTCTTCCCGGCGCGGCCGGTCGCAAAACCCATCACGGCCTGAATTAGGCTAGTTCCGTGGGCTGCGTTGACGTCCGAACCAGCCGATGTCTTCCGGTGAACGCGAGGTAATGCTTGCCGCTCGCGCGGCCGAGCATGGTCATGCCGACTTTTTTCGCGATCTCGTGGCCCATCTGCGTGAGGCCCGAGCGCGAGACGAGGAAGGGGATGCGCATCTGGGCGCACTTGATCAC